>JBBDLY010000205.1:0-5206 GCA_040878585.1 Pirellulales bacterium | reverse complement strand
GCTGATAAGTCGCACTCGGGGCCGAAGTTTCGGGTCGGCTTCAGCCGCCTCCCGCCACGCGCGGTAGACGCCGCCGTCGGAGAGCACCAGTCCAGTGAACGCCTCGCTGTGATTGAGATTGCGAATGTACTTGTAGCGGGCGTCACGAACACTGCGGACGGGATACGACTTGCTTCCGTCAATAATGCCCCTGGTCGTGTGAACACCAAACACCTGCTTTCGGTGTTCTTCCGACCTGCCTAGCAGCACGCCCAGGAAGCTGCGACCATCAAAGCTGCGACCATCCAAGTTGCGGTCGCCGTCCAAGGCGCTGCTGATGCCGGTGTCGGCCAGCGTCGGATCGCCTCCAGCCATCTCGATAAACGTCGGAACCACGTCAATGTACTGGCACATCGCAGGCGTCCGCGTGCCTGGCTTGATGGCGGCTGGCCAGCGAGCAATGAACGCGGTCTTCAGCCCATTTTCGTAGCAAGTCCACTTGGCGAAGGGAAAGCCGGAGCCTTGCTCGCTGGTGAAGATCAGCAGCGTATTGTCCCGCTGGCCGGAGTCATCGACCCAATCGATCCATTGCCCCAGTTTCGCATCGAGCGAAGTGATCTCGGCATAGTAAGCAGCGAGCTGCGAGCGGGTTGTTTCGGTGTCGATGAGATACGGCGGCACCGTCAATCCCTCGGGGTCGTAGCGCTCGGTCGGTCCTTCGGTCCATGGGCGATGCGGACTATCGGAGGCAATAATCAGGCAATACGGCTGCTGCGGGTTGCGAACGATGAATTCCTTGCCGTTGCCCGGAACCCTTTCGAAGGGAAAAGAATCTTTTGGTCCAAAATGCGCTTTGCCATTCAACCCGACCCGGTAGCCCAGTCCCTTGAGGTGATGCACGATGCTTTTCACCCCCTGATGAACGTGACTGTGGTTCGCATAAGCACCATTGCGGACAGGCCAGATGCCGGTATATAGCTGTTGCCGCGTGGGGGCGCACATCGCCGTGGAGGTGAACATGCCGTCGAAGCAAATCCCTTGTTCCGCCAGGCGATTCATGTTCGGTGTGAACACCTCGTCGTTGCCATAAGGGCCGCAATCGCGCCACGTCATGTCGTCAGCGATGAGCAGCAGAATATTCGGAGCCCGTTCAGCCCAAGCGATCGACTGACCAACGCAGAAGAAAATCAACAGAGGAATCAATCGGCAGGCCATGGCAAGGGTCTCAGGTCGAATGTGGGGGGACTTGGAGGCGCGACGATCGCTCGACGTCCACGCACGAGTTGTTCGCGGCCCTGCCCGTTCGAAAGAGTCGAAACCGTCGTCGACCCGATTTCACGGGCAAACTCAGCGTTTTCCCACGCTTGTTGCGCGAAATTTCTGGCCAGAGAGTCGGCCAACCGGGATGGAAGACAACTCTCCAGTCTAGGTAGCAGCCATTGAACTGTCCACCATTTGGCCGCTGGCAGTGTTGTCCGCTGGCCGACTGTTGTCCGCTGGCCACTGGTGCTCATCGTGACGGGGGCTGTGGGGTGCCAGCGCCGGGCTGGAGCGGCCGTACAATTGATATAACCGGTTGCGTCGAGCGTCTCAATCGGCCCGAGGCGGCGGTTGTTGTCTGGGGAAATGCTCTTCCATGCCTGCCGACGCCCCGCTACGTGTTACAATAAACTACTTGCCACAGAGCACTTGGCGAAAATCGGCCGCCAGCCGCCTAAGATGCGGACGGGTAGCCGTTTGCCGTCCGCGGGCGATGCACAGCCGCGCCCATGGGCGGAAGCAATTTGACTTTCCCGAATTGGGGACGCCTGTCACCCACGGGGACGAAGTCCGCGCACGATCAACTTTTGTGATACTGCCAAACATTACTCAGACCCATTCGATGCCGATTCTAGGTTCCCAACCCGATCTGTTTCCCGAGGATCTGCTCGACCGGCCCGCCCCGGAGTCGGGCTATAGCTGGTCGGTGGCGCATACCTTGCCGCGGCGGGAAAAGGATCTGATGCGACGCTTGCATCAGGGGGGAATCGGCTTTTATGGGCCGACCGTTCCCCGCCGGTTTCGCTCCCCCAACGGCCGCAAACGGGTTTCGTTTGTGCCCCTGTTTGCCGGCTACGTGTTTACCTATACGTCTGAGGACCAGCGGCTGGCGCTGTATGAAACCAACGCGATCTGCCAGATTCTGCCGGTCGGTGATGGGCCGCGGTTGGTGTCGGACCTCTGTCAGATTCGCCGACTGATCGCCACCGACGCCCCGCTGACGCCGGAGGCGCGGCTGGAAAAGGGGAATCTGGTGCGGATTCGCTCCGGGCCGATGCAAGGGCTGGAAGGGATCGTGGTGCAGCGCCGCGGCCACAGCCGGTTGCTGGTGGCGGTTGAGTTTCTCAAGGTAGGGGCCTCGGTGCAACTGGACGATTGCGAACTCGAGCGAATCGGCAATTAGTAAACCTTCCTGTGAAAGTTGCTAGCAGCCGGATGAGGGGCCGAATTGGGGGCGGCAGGCCGCAAACCGGAAAATCCCCAAAGGAATGATTGAATTCACGCCGGTCAATGATTACTCTGGAACTATCAACCCCCAACAGATTTAGTCTCGCCCTGCGAGCAGGTGACTTCTCAGACGGTATTTCAGCCAGTTCAAAATTAACTTTTCTCGGGCACGAAGCTCTTAGCGCCGCCTGCGTTCCTTATTGGAAGAGGGACAAGCCAGGCAGTTCGTCCAACGGTTTTCGTTTTGTTGCGCACGCAAGGGACGCCGTGGTTACGGTTCGGCGGTCCCGAGTGAAAGTGGCGGGTCAATGTGGCGTAGCAGGCCTGTGGCCGGCCGCCGCTGCTCGCCCCAGCGAGACGTCCTCCACCCCGACGAACATCGACACCCAAGGAGTACACTTTATGTCGACTGTTTTTCCCCAGGAAAAACTGCTCAGCGCCGTGGATGCCGACGTCCCCGCCGCCGCATTTGAAACGCAATTGGCTTCGCCGACCAACTTGATGAATCGGTCGGTGTGGCTCAATCAACTGATCGCTTTTTTCCTGCTGATTCCCGGCTTGCCGATTATTGGATTGTTGATGCTGATCACCAAGCTCTCCTCCAAGGGGCCGGGCATTTATTCCCAGCAGCGGGTCGGCCATCGTGGCCGCCTCTTCACGGTTTATAAGATTCGCACCATGCGGGCCGACGCCGAAGCCAAAACGGGGCCGGTCTGGTGTACCAAGCGAGACCCGCGGGTGACGCGGGTGGGCGCCCTTTTTCGCAAGCTGCATCTCGATGAGTTCCCCCAACTGTTCAACGTGGTGCAAGGCGACATGGTGTTCGTCGGCCCGCGGCCCGAACGGCCCGAGTTCACGGAATATCTGATCCGCGAGATCCCGGCCTACGTCGATCGACTGGCGGCCCGGCCCGGCATCACCGGCTTGGCGCAGATCTTGTTGCCGCCGGATTCCGACGTCGACGGGGTCCGCCGCAAGCTGGCGGTCGACTTGCATTACATCAAACACGCCGCCTGGCTGTTGGATTTGCGGATCGTACTCTGCACGTCGCTCCGCTTGCTGGGACTCAGCGGCACCACCGCGGCCGGGTTCATGGGCCTGCGGTTCAGCAAGGAAATGCTGCGGGGCATCGCTCCGCATGCCGCCGGCAGGCGGGCGAAGCTGGCGGCCGCGCAGGAAACCGTCACCGCGGCCAACGGCAAGACCGTCATCATCGACAGCCAACACCCCGCGAAGAAAGCCGCCCCCGGCGGGCGCGGCAAGACCATTCCCAGCGGCAGGCCCCTGCCGGTCTCCGCGACCCCCGCGAACGATTTCGCTTAGTTGCATTTGTCAATCCCACTGTTGCCAACCTCCATCGTCAACGCGTTCTCCATCGACGTGGAAGATTACTTCCAGGTTTCGGCCTTCGAGTCGGACGTGCCCCGCGTGGCGTGGTCCAGCTTCGAGCCGCGCGTCGAGCGGAACACGCGGCGGCTGCTGGCGCTGCTGGCGGAACAGCAGGTACGGGCCACGTTCTTCGTGCTAGGCTGGACCGCCGAACAGTTTCCAGATCTGGTGCGTGAGATCGTCGCCGCCGGCCACGAACTGGGTTCCCACGGTTACTGGCACCGCTTGATTTATCAGCAAACGCCCGCCGCGTTTCGCGAGGACATTGTCAAAGCCCGCGCGGTGCTCGAGGAGATTGGCCAGGTCAAAGTCGACGTCTACCGCGCGCCGAGCTTCTCGATTACCAATCGCTCGCTGTGGGCGTTGGACGAGTTGGCCGCGGCCGGCTACCGGCTCGACTCGAGCATTTTTCCGGTGCATCACGACCGCTACGGCCTACCCGACGCCAAGACTGAACCGCACGTGATTCGCACCGACAACGGAGAGATCGAAGAGTTCCCGATGGCGGTCAAGCGGTTTGGCCGCTTGAACTGGCCGTTGTCGGGCGGGGGGTATTTTAGGCTGCTGCCGGTGGCCGTTTCGATTCGCTACTTGCGGCAGATCAACCAGCGCCGCGGCTTGCCGTTTGTGTTCTACATTCATCCTTGGGAAATTGATCCAGAGCAGCCCCGCATCGCCGCCCGCAGCCGCGCGGCCCGGTTTCGGCATTACGTGAACCTGTCAAGTACCGAGCGGAAGTTGCGGCGGCTGGTGACGGAGTTTCGCTTCACCACGGTCAGTGAGGCGTGGCGAAGCTGCCAGCCGACTTGTGCCGACCCTGCTCCAGCGGTCAGCACCAGGCGCCCGCTCGGCGCTCGGCTCGATGCCGAGGCTGCCGAGTCCGAGAACCTTACCTCAGCCTGGTCGGATGGCCTGCGTTAAATGAAGAGCCTGATCTTCACCTACCTGCTGACTTACGGCGGCTCGCTGGTGGCGGTCTTCAATCCGTACATCGGGCTGTTGATCTACGTGCTGTTCGCGATCGTGCAGCCGCCGGTGATCTGGTGGTACGCGGTGCCGGTGGGCAACTACGCGCGGATCATCGCCGTGGCCCTGCTGGTCGGCTGGGTGCTGCAGAATACCGGCAGTTGGAGTTTCGGCAAAGCCAAGGTCAGCGTCTGGCTGCTGGTCGGCTTTCTGTTTTGGATGACGCTGTCGACGCTGTTCGCCGCCAGTCCGAACCGGGCCTCGTTCTTCCTGGAAATCCAAGCCAAAATCGTGCTGCCGTTCATCGTCGGCATGACGCTGATTGATACCCCGGCCAAGCTCAAGCAGTTGGCCTGGGTGATCGTGGCTTCGACGGGGTATCTGG
>JBBDLY010000204.1:0-1044 GCA_040878585.1 Pirellulales bacterium | reverse complement strand
CGGCAGCGATCGACGAACCGCCGACTGCTCCAGCGGCGACGCATGCGGCGCAGCACGCTGTCGGACCCGCTTTGCATTGAGATATGCAAGTGCGGGCAGACTTTGTCGGGATGTTCTGCCAGCACCCCGATCAGTTCGCGGGTGACCTCGGTCGCTTCGATGCTGGACAGCCGCAGGCGAAAGTCGCCCGGCAGGCGGGCCAGCCGCTGCACCAGCGTCGCCAGCCGCGTCCAGTCTTGTTTTGGTTTGCCGTAATTCCATTCCACGCCGTAATGACCCAAGTGAATGCCGGTCAGCACGATCTCGCGATAGCCGTTGCCGACGAGCGTGGCGACTTCGTCGACCACATGCTCGATGGGACGACTGGAAAGATTGGGGCGCACCATCGGGATAATGCAAAAGCTGCATCGCAGGCGGCAGCCGTCCTGTACTTTCACATAGGCGCGATGCCGCGCGCCGAAGCCGGAGACCCCGGTGGGGATGTCGACCACGCCGAAGCGGCCCAGTAGATCAGGCAACTCGCGCTTGTCGGTGACGACCTCCACCACGTTCGGCAAGCCGGCAACCTCGTCGGGTGCGCGCGTGGCATAACAGCCCATCACGACAATTCGGGCGTCGGGATTCTGCCGGGCGAGCTTGCGGATGGTTTGCCGCGATTTGGCGTCTCCTTCGCTGGTGACCGTGCAGGTATTGACCACGCACAGATCGGCCGCTTCGTCGGCCACCGCGTCACGAAACCCGGCGGTCAGCAGCCCTTCGCGGACAAACTCCGTTTCGTATTGGTTGACCTTGCAACCGAGCGTATGGGTTTTGAGTTTGGCTAAGGGCATTAAGGGAGCTGAACTCGCCAGAGTTCAGATGATGCGAGGTTGGTGATCCGATTAAAACGCCCCTGAGAGGCTGTGGAAATATTGAATTGAGGCAAAGGGTCGCCACCAAAACATCAGCCGCACCGCGCTAGCGGCCGGTTCTTCGGCGCTAACCGGGGGCTAGCCCGCATTATTCATGGATAATCTGCTGCGAGAACGCAAGTGCCGCCGTGGA
>JBBDLY010000203.1:0-1046 GCA_040878585.1 Pirellulales bacterium | reverse complement strand
CTCGGGCACGCGCGCCTTGGCCTTGTCGATGTACAGCTTGAGCGTCTGGAACCGCGCCACATCGACGGACCCCTTCTGCTGCTTCTCCTCCTCGCTCTTGGGGACCAAATCATCCAGAACTCTTTCCCATGCCATATGGTCGCGGACCCGCGCTTCGGCCGCACTGAGTCCATCCTTGGCTGGCGTGAGCAGCAGCACCGCATTGCGAAAAACACGTGGCTTGTCCGGCCCCGTCGTCTCGTCGAGGAAACGCCGGGCCTCGGCGCTCGGCTTCCCCGAGTCCGACGCGGCACTCGGCAACAACACGCCGTAATGAAATAGTCCGTCGTCTTCAATGTCCTTGGGCTTTGTCGGCAGCGTATGAACGCGAACGCCCGACGCCGACGCTCCGCTGGTCAGCGTCTTCAACCTGCCGATCTCTTCGATGAGCCGCGCCCGGACGACATCGTCCTGAACCAGCGCCGCGGCGGCCGATTGCATCTGGTTCAAATTTGGCCGGTTACCCAATCGCCATTCCGCCGGCAGTTGCCCGTCTTTTTCTGGAATATTGCCGTCGTCCAGCCAATAGCTGTTGCGTGACCAGCGAACCAGGCCCTTCTCAAGTTCGATCTTGTCGGGCCGACATGCTCCAATCAGCAACGTCAGGTCGCGCGTCTTCGCGCTACGGCCGGTCGGTTGCGAATGAAGAAACGTCGCCATCACGGCTTGCTCGATCTCGCGCAGTTTCAGCCCGACCGAGTCTGCTTGCACCTGACGGGCGCATGCCAACTCGTTCTCAACAATTCCCGTCCAGCGCGTCGCCTGGCCGTCGCTCACGATGGTGTCCGCGATCGACACCAATTCGCGGGCCGCCTCCGACAACCCTTCTTGCTTCGGTGCGCCCAGGAACACCGCCGGGCCGACCAGCGGACTTTCGTCCCATTTCTCGGCCTCGCGTAGCGCCAGGGCGAATGTGCGCAATACTCCGCGGGTTTTCTGAAACCGTTCGATCCCGACGGCCCATTTGGTGTAAAACACCTCGGTCAGTTCGGGGTGGAACGGATAGC
>JBBDLY010000202.1:0-5259 GCA_040878585.1 Pirellulales bacterium | reverse complement strand
AGCTAGCCGTTCAAACTCATTCACCAGCCAGACAAGCTGGCTGGGGTCTCGATTTTTGGGTAATGGCAAGGCTAAAGCACGGGGCTATTACCGCTTTCGCGGGAAAGGGTCGTAAACGACCCTGCCTCATGCAACTTGAAATGGTAGGAACAAAAACCAGGTAAAACCGGACACCCAGTATGTCACCATTTCGCGCGGCCCAGTGCAGCTGATCTTTTGGTGGTGGCGACCCTTTGCGTCAATTCAATATTTTCACGGCCTCTCAGGCCGCGCGGCGGGGATCGATTTGCCGGGCAGCTTCCGCTGGCACCTGCACGCCGGCCTCTGCCTGCTCTTCCCGCAGCACCTGCAAGACGACGGCAAGCTGCTCGCGGGTGGTCATGGCGAGATCGAGAAACAGCCACTTCTGGCCGTTGATCTCGCAGCCCCCCCCGCCTTCGCCGCCGAGGTCTTCCTCGCGAATCCGATAGCCGCGCTGTTTGGCTGCCGCTAGCGCCGTTGCCAGTAGTTCCACCGTGTGCATCCCAGCTTCTCCAAGTGCCAAGGTCCGTGTCGTCGTGCAAGTCTTGCGGTCGGATTGTAAGGGGAACCGCTGTAGACCGCCACGCCGGTTCGTCGATAGGTAGACTATCGCTAACCCCCCAGCTTTTAACGAGTTAAGAAGTGTATCCCAGGCAAGCGGGCGAACCTTCAAAGGCTCGGCAAACGACAAAAGATAGCTAGCGGCGCGAAACCCTTCCGGTCGCGCCCTTCAAGCAAACGCAAGGTGGAATGGATGCAGTCAGGCAATTCGCAACAAGATCCGTCGCTCGAAGAGCAAGTCGCCCTGCTCAAGCAGCAGTTGGCGCAAGCGCAAAAACTGACCGCGCTGGGAGACTTGGTCAGCACCACCACGCACGAATACAACAACGTGCTGATGACGATTCTCAACTACGCCAAGATGGGCATGCGGCATCGAGACGACGCCACCCGCGACAAGGCGTTTGAAAAAATCTTAGCCGCCGGACAACGCGCCTCGCGGATCACCAATAGCATCCTGGGGCTGGCTCGCAACCGGGGCGACAACATGGAGCCGATCGACCTGCGAGTGTTGGTCGACGATGCGCTGGTGCTGCTCGAACGGGAGATGAACAAGTATCGCGTGATGGTCGAGACCCGTTTCGACGACGTGCCGCGGGTTACCGTCAACGTCAATCAGATTCAGCAAGTTCTGCTGAACTTGCTGACCAACGCCCGCCAAGCGATGGACCGCGGCGGACAAATTCTGATCAAGGTCTCGCACGACGCGGCGGCCAACACCGTCGATCTGATGATCCGCGACACCGGCGGCGGCATTCCGGCCGAGAAATTGCCGCGCATCTTCGATTCGTACTATTCGACCAAGAGCGGCCCCGACGCCACCGGCAAGGGAGGCACCGGCGTGGGCCTTTCGACCTGCAAGGACATTGTCGACGCCCACAAGGGCAAGATTCTGGTCAACAGCAGCGTGGGAAAGGGAACGGCGTTTACGATCAAGCTGCCGATCACCGCCGAGCCGCGGACGACCGGCCCGGTAAAACTCGGCCTGCCCAACGCGGCTGGGACTTCCAGCCCGAACGTGCCTGGGGCCTCCAGCCCCAGCGTCTGCGATACAAACGGCGGTTAGTGCGAGGCTGGGCTGCGCAAAATCGAGGTATCCAGGAATCGACATTTGGATCGATTTTGTTCCGATAGGCAATTCGGAATGACGAATGTCGAAATCCGAATGACGAAAGAAACCAGAATGCCGAATGACGAAATTCTCCGTGACACTTCGACCATTTGGAGTCGTCTGCAAACCACGAAGGACACGAAGAGCACGAAGCAAGTAATTTCACCATCATCAAGAGCAGCGGCAACCTAAAATCAGGGGTCGGAAGCAATGGCGCAACCGATTGCCAGCCCGATCCATTCTCTCCGTCGCTCTAACTTCGTGATCTTCGTGGTTCACTTTCCTGACTGATCCTTCAGACTTCCAAAGGGACTGCCCTCGTTGGTCATTCGTGATTCGTCATTCCTTCGTCATTCGGATTTCGACATTCGACATTACTCCGGTTCCGACTCGCAGCCGCTGGCACGAACAAAAGCTGGGTAAAGCAACATTGCTCAGAACACTCTTTATTGTGCATCCCAGGGCGAGACTACCCTCGCCGTCGGTAGACCTCGGTCAAATGCACCATCAGTTCTAAGGCGAGTAGATCGGCGCGATTGATGACGTGCCGGCCACTGCGATTGCCCAGACCGCGGATGATCTCCTCCAGCACGCTCAGATGCATCAGCGCGACTTGCCGGCCGCCGGCGTTGATCCGCGCCAGCGCTTCGGCCACTTGCGCCAGTTCGTCCGCCAGGTTGCCGGTTCCCATGATGACATAGGTTCGCAGCAGGTCGCGGTAGTGCGAGCGGATCGGCTCGGGAAGATCGGGTTCGGCGTGGCCGGGGCGGCACGTTCGCTGGCCCACATCCGCCCGATCGGCCGGCGGCAACAGCGATTCCAGCTCGCCGAGCATGTCCCGCTGCTGACGCAGCAAACGGCTCGCTTCCTGATGCTCGATTTCCAGACGCTGCCGCTCGGCGTCGGCCAGTCGGCGATTTTCACACAGCAGCGCCGCGCGTTCCACCGCTCTGGCAAGAATCCAAATCAACGCTCGGACGCTGGTGTCGTCGATGCGGCAATAGGCGTCGGCGCCGCTCTCCAGCACCAGCGGTTCAAGTTCCGCCTGGGGCGCTTCGCCCAGCACGATCACCGGCTCTTCCGCCGCGCTGCCGCGGAGACCTTCGACCAGCGACAACGCATCTAGCTCCGGAGGGTCGTGGATCAGCAGGATGGCGTCATAACTTACGTCTCGAAGCAGTTTCATGCCCGCCGCGGCGGAGATGGCCTCGTCCAGATCGATTTCCGTTGCTGTGTCGCAAGCCAGCGCTTCGGTCAACCAGCGGCCCGCGCGTCGCGAACTGGAAATAAACAGAATCCGCAACGACGTCGGCAGACGACGCCGGACGGGCGGTTGCGGCGGGGCGGCGAACGAGTCTAAGGTGATTTCCATGATGTCCGTGGGGAAGCAACAGATTCAGTAGTTCCAGTTTTAGACGAAGGACATAGCTGATTGATGGCACATCGCTAGCTGTCAGCTATCAGCTTTCAGCTTTCAGTAAGGAAAAACGCGGTTCCTGATTGCTGACGGCTGATAGCTATCGTTGCCGCCACTGAAGTTGTCGAGCTTCGTTGACAATATACCAATTGGAACTACTGAGATTACAATCACTTGGCTGAGCGAGCATAGTCGGCTTGCCGCGACCGGTCAACGTCGCGTTGACCGCTTTGGGCTGGTCGACGGCGGGCGGTTTGCTTATCTTTTAGTTCATAACTTACGCGAGAAACGGCATGAAAATCGCCTATTTTGATTGTGCTAGCGGTATCAGCGGCGACATGACGCTCGGCGCGTTGGTCGACGCTGGCGCGGACCTGGAGACAATCCAGGCGGGCATCGACTCGCTCGGCCTGCCCAGTTGCCGCTTGGTCCGCGAAGAGGTCAAAAAGCACGGCTTCCGCGCCACGCAGATTCGCGTCGAGCACGAGCCGGAACACGCCCACCGCCACCTGCACCACATCACCGACATGATCCGCGCCAGCCGACTTTCCGAGCGGCAACAGGCGCTGGCCGAGCGGATTTTCACCCGGCTGGGGGAAGCGGAAGCCAAGGTCCACGGCACCACGATCCAGAAGGTTCATTTCCACGAAGTCGGCGCGGTCGACTCGATCGCCGACATTTGCGGCGCGGCGATTGCCTGGGATTTGCTCGGCGCCGAGCGGCTGGTTTGCTCGCCGGTGGTTACCGGTCACGGCTACGTGGAGATTGCCCACGGCCGCTGCGCGATCCCCGCCCCCGCCACGGCCGAACTGCTGCGCGGCATCCCGCTGGTCGGCGGCGAGGTGGATGCCGAACTGACCACCCCTACCGGGGCCGCAATCGTGGCCGCCTTGGCCGACGGCTTTGGTCCGCCGCCGGCGATGTCGATCGAGACCATCGGCTGCGGCGCCGGCCAGCGCGACTTGGCGGAACAGGCCAACCTGCTCAGGGTATTTCTCGGTGAGGCAACCGGCGACGCGGTCCACACCAGCGAACCACTGTGGATGGTGGAAACCAACATCGACGACGCCTCGGGCGAGACGATCGCCTACGCCGCCGAACAGCTCATGGCGGCCGGCGCGCTGGATGTGACGACCGTGGCGATCCAGATGAAGAAGAACCGCCCTGGCGTTTTAATTCAGGTGTTGTGCCAGCCGGCGTTCGTCGAGCGAGCCGAGGCGATATTGTTTGCCGAGACCACGACGTTAGGCGTTCGCCGCTGGCCCGTTCAGCGGCGCAGCCTGCGCCGCGAACCGCACACCGTGGAGACGGCACTGGGCGGCATCGCGGGCAAGCTGGCTTGGCTGGACGAAACAACCTGCCGATTCAGCCCCGAGTACGAAGCGTGCCGTCAGATTGCCCAGCAGCAGAACCGTCCCTTGCAGGAAGTGATGCAACTGGCGGTGGCGGCGTTCGCGGCCAGACCACCCAGCGTTTCGGCGCGCAGCTAGGAAGGCACTCTTATGGCGGGCGATCTCCTGTCCTTTATCACGTTCGCCGCGGCGTTTGAACTGCGAGATTTTCTTTTGCCCGCGGCCGTGCTGCTGATTGTGCTGGTACTCATGCGGCGGGCGACGAAGATGCGTCGTCGGGGCCGATCGACAACGCCGTTGCCGACCAATCCGCGTCAGCTCGCTTCCAGCAAGGCCGCCCCGTCGGAAGCCAACGCCTGGATGGTCGAGCTGCACGACTTGGCGCGTGATACGTCGGCGCAGATCGACACCAAGCTGGCCAGTTTGCGGCTGCTGTTGTTGCAGGCCGCCGAACAACAACAGCGACTGGAGGAATTGCTCGACCGCCTCGATGCGAAGGGACCGAACCCCCGACCGGCGGAGTCGCCTCCGCCGCAAGTCGCGACGAACGAGCCGCTGACTGATCACGAGGCGCGGATCGCGGCGCTGTCGCAATCCGGTTATAGTGACGTATATATATCGAACCAGGTCAAAGCAAGTTTGCCGGAAGTAAGGCAAGTCTTGAGTCGATTGGGGGCGAGTTCGGCGCAGCCGCCGGTGGCTTGAGGCGGACGCGGTATTGTTGGCGGCGAGACGTCGCTGGCACTTTCAGTAGTTCCAATTTTAGACGAAGGACATAGCTGATTGATGGCACATCGCTA
>JBBDLY010000201.1:0-5272 GCA_040878585.1 Pirellulales bacterium | reverse complement strand
CTTGCAACACGCCGCGGCCGACCGTGACGCTGCTTTCGGTAAAGTCGGGCCGGTCAGCGATCAGCGGCGCGGCGAGATCCGCTCCGCCAGTGCAACCAGGATCACTGCACCACAGCAGCAGCGTTCCGCACCCGCAGGTCTTGCGGCACGGTTTGTCGCAGCCAAAATCGAGTTCGCACGGACAATCGTCGTTCGCCGCGGCGGCTACACGTTCGCCGCGCCAGTTGGCAGGGCCTTCGGCGAGGGCGGCTGAGGCGGCCAACACGAGCAGGATCGCCATCGATCGAATGAGAATAATTGCCATGATTCGACTCCGTTCGGTCGGTATTGAACGACAATGAGATATTGTTTCTATCGTCCTCTAATTAGATTTTGATTACTCAAAAACTGATTAGACGGGAATGTTTGGTCGGCCTATCCTCCGGCCGTCAGCGCCAGCACCGCCCGCCAGCCGTCGGGAGGCGTCGGCGTGTGGTTTGCCGTGTCGGCTACGTCGAGCAGTTTGATGCCGTGACGGGTGTGCTGGCGAAGTTCCGCCGGCTTGTCGTCCAGGCAGATCAGGCGAAAGGGGCGACGAGGTGAGGCCTTCAGACCGGTGGTGAACGAGATCTCGGGGCGAACTTCCCGCGGCAGCCAAAAGAACAGGCCCGCCAGTAGCGGCAAAGGTTCGGCGACATGGATCAGGCCAACAACCTGGCTCTCGCTCAATGCTTCGCAGATTGCGGGAATGACGCTCACCCCGCCTGCTGCGGCTTGTTCCAGCAAGTTCAGTTCGAGCCGCGTATTCGGCCACGGCAATTCGATTTCGTCGGCGAACTCACTCTCCGGAATCGCGGTGTGATATTGCTCCCAGCCGCGGGCCAACTCGTCGATCACGATCGGATGCTGTTCGACTTTAGCGAACTCCGCGGGCGAGATCACCAGCATCTGCGTGTGCAGCCGATCGCCTCGGCCGCTATGCTCCAACTCTTCGCGAGTGGTTCGCGCCAGGCAATGGTCGCCGCTGGGCAAGCAAAAGAAGCTCACGCCGCACGACTCCCCCGGCCGCAGCGCATCGTGCGAAGGCCCCCAGGCCGCCAATGCTCGGGCGGTCGAAGGGTCGATTCCGCGACTGCGGGCAACCAGATGATATCCGTCGCTCCGGCTGGTATGGGCGGAAGTGAAGATCGCTTGCTGCAGAATCATGGCGGTTCGTGGGAGGTTCGATCTATCCTTTCATTCGGCTGTTGAGCCAGACGAACGGTTCGACGATGCCGCGCGGTTCGATTCGCAGCGGCGCTTTTACGCGGCGACCGTCCGGAGTCAGCCGCGAGACGCACGCGCCGGTCACGCTGCACGCGAAGAATTGGTGCTGCTTGAACCGCTCGCGACAATGTCGCCACAGACCGGTCGCCCGCTCGGCGGCGTAGGCGGCGGGGCTGTCGAAGGCGCTCTCGCACTGATCGGCCTTGCTGAACACCACGGCCACCGGTCGGTTGTGCCAACCGTGGCGCGGATCTTCGATCAGTTCGCTCAGGTAGGTTAGCACCTTCATGGCGAAAAAGTCCTGTTCGCCGCCATCGGTTCCTAGTCGTGGCGCATCGACCATCACCATCGCGGCGCTGCACCGCGAGAGCAGCGCGCGGATGCCGGGATAGGTGTGCGGATGGTCGATCTCCTCCAAAATAGACTCGCCCGCGACGTCGGGTACGATGATCTCCCGAGCGTGACGCTTACGAGGCGGCCGTACCTGGCAATGCACCCAGTTCCAGCGGTCGGGATCGTTGGGCGTCTTTTCCGGAAACCGGCATCCGGCCAGCGCCGCGACCGTCGACTGCTGCAGGGTGATCGAAAACGCACCCCGCGCCAACACCTGCCAACTGTTGGTCTGGCGGCTCATCATGTCGAGCAACATGCCCAGGTAGACCGTTTTGCCGACCCCGCTGGAGCCGATCACCGCCATCAACTGAGGTCGCACCTTTTGGCTGCGGGCTTGATGCGCCAGCGCCATCGGCGCGTAGCAATGGCGGCAGAGTTCGGCGTCGAATGTGTTGGCGCCCTCGCAAATGTAGCAGGGAACCTGCTGGGCGTACTGAGCCAATCGGACGCTGTCGAGTTCCACGTTGACGTAGCGGACCATCGTTAGCCACCCTCCCGTGAGCCGACGGCCGCCAGCTCCTCGTCGCCGGCCGCGGCTGTTGTTTCGCATTCCATCGGATGATGCTCGCGGTTGGTTGTCATCGACTCGCAGCCGACGACGTCGCATAGGCTCAGTGCGCAGCGGAAGCCGATGTTGTGCTTGCGCGCGATCGATTGGTCGCCGCTTTGAAAGTGGCACGTCGCCTGACTGTCGAAGTACGTGTCGAACGCGCCGCCACGGAGGCTCTTCAGTCGCGCGGCATGTCCTGCCCGATTGGCCCCCTCGGCGATCAGATGCATGTCGGCGGTGCCGAAGTTGCTGCTGGTCCATTCCCAGACGTTGCCGATCAATTGATGCACGCCGCCGACGCTCGCCCCCTCGGCGTACTGGTCGATCTGCACGGGACCGTGCGATTCGCCGCTCCACAGGTGGGCGCGGCTACGGTCCATCGCTTCGCCCCATGGATAGTCGCGCTGCACGATGCCTTCACCACCGAACTGCACCGGCCAGCAGCCCGCCTTGACCCATTCGGCGTCGCTCGGCAACCGCTTGCCGACCCAGCGGGCGTAGGCGGCCGCCTCGTACCAGCAAATGCCCACGACCGGATGCCGGGCCAGCCCGGCAGGATGGCGGCCGTCGCGCCAGTAACGCGGGCCGGGTAGTCCGGTGCGGTCGACAAAATCGAGCAGCGCCGGCAAGATCTCGGTCGCCCATAGTTCCATCTGCTCGTATCCGCCGTCGTCGACGAAATGTTGATAGTCCTCGTTCGACACGGGGTAGCGGTCGATGAGCACGGCGTCGACCCATACTTCGACGACGTCGTTCATTTGGCGGTCTTCAGCCGGTGTATCCGTCAGCGAGGGGGCGTTGCCGTCCAGCAGCACTCGGCCCTGGGGAACAACGGCCATCGACTCGTGCAGCGCCGCCAGCGCCGCGGCAACGTGCGCCGGGCCGAGCGTGGCAGCCAGTTGAGGACGCGCCAATAAAGCGTGGCGGCGACGACGAAGAATCTCGCCAACCAGATCGTCGCTCTCCTCGCGCCCGACGGGGACAGCGACTGCGTCGGCGGCCTCGTCGGCGGGCTTCTCCGCCTGCCGTCGCCATTGAGACAGCAGCCGGCCCCGTTCGATGCGCCACCGAGTTCCATACCGCATTCCGACGAACACATAACCCGCAAGCGCCGCGAGAAGCAGCAACGGCTCGGCAAACGCCGCCGCCAGACAGAGCATCAACGTGCTCAGCCCCAAGGCGACCAGCGTCTGGTTCCTTTTGGCGCTCAACATGGTTTGTCTCCACGTAACCGATGTTCGGAGTTGCAATTATCGCGCGCCCCGGCGTCGGGCCACGTCTTGCTGTAACAACCGCACCTGGTTCATCAACGACGCCAGGTCGCCGCCGCTCGACGAATCGCGGTTGGCGAGCGGCTGACGAAGGCATGGATTTGGCGACGTCTCGGCGGTATCACAAGGTGCTTGGAAGTCCTCGGCCCGGCGCGAGACGTCGCCACGAATATCTGCGGAATCCTTCGGCTGCGCCCCGGCCGCGACGGCGCTGTCGCTCCGTTCCCGCAACTTGGCGACTTGCCGGTTGGCGTCGCGCAGCTCAATGCGAAGCAGTTCGAGTTCGGATGCGTATCCGGCTTTCTGCTCTTCGATCAACAGTTGCGTCGCTTCCAACTCAACCCGCAGTGCGTCGCGCTGCTGCACCAGGTCGTCGATAAACTCGCGGGTTTCCTCGTCGAGCGCGACCTTTTCGCTGGCGGTGCATTGCCGCTCTTGTTCCAACGCCGCCTGGGTCGATTGCAGTTCCCCTTCGACCTCGGCCAAGCGCCGCCGCAGGGATTCCATTTCCGCGAGCGCCTGCTGATTCTCCAATTGATACCGCTCGTCCAGTTCTCGCCGATTGTCGGCCTGCGCTTGATCGGTATCGAGCTTCTTGGCTGCCCAATCGTGGGCGACCCGTTCAAACTGGTCAAACAGTCCCAGCGCGAAATCGGCGTAGCGGGCCTGGCAATTGCGCAGTTCTCCAAACCGTTCGGTCAATCGATCCAAGCGGCCATCGGCAGGGGGCGCAGGCGACGGTTCGTATGCGGTCACGATGGCCATGACGAAAGCTGCCTCAGTCGGAGTCTGTATGCGAAGAGTGTCCGCGAGCGTCACCCCCCAGTCGCGGGTGGCAAGCCGCCGGAATCGGCCCTGGAACGCTTGCCCGTCGCGGATGGGAGTATCTCGCATCTGAAACTTAGTTCACGAATTCCATCGTGGCAAAATTCCTTTGGCGAGCGCCCCGGCCGGGAAGCGGTTACGCGGACTATGCAACTTTCGCAGGCGGGTTCGCTAGTGAACTGCTGAAAAAGGCACCATTAAGCTGATTGCGGAACTGCCTATATTCGATAATTAGAAATGTCTGGCCAATACACCCTGTCTTCGCAGATTGCCATGACTTACAATGGGTTTGGCCGACGCCAAACCATGAACTAACGTTGTGGAACTGGACCGCGGACGGATGAATCGTCCGCTATTTACAGACTTTGCTCGAAATCTGACCGCACGAGGAGCTGCCATGAGATCCCCTAAGTTGATGTTGTTTACCGCGCTGGCCGCGGGCATGATGTTGCTGACCGCTTCGCAAGCGGACGCCCGCCTGTTTAAGGCCTCCGCGGCGACCGCCCACGGCCCCAGTTGCGGCTGCGAAGCCCCGTCCTGCGGGCCGCAATGCTCCTACAATCCATGCATCAAGTACCGGCACGTGCATCGCTGGAAAAAGGCATGCTGTGGGAGCGGCACCATGAACATGGTGCTTACGGTCGAAGATCCCACCAAGTGCGGCTGTGCCGTGGAAGTGCCCGTCTGCGTGCCTTGTTGCTGCACGAGCGAGCCTTGCGTGACGAGCCGTTGCGGCTTGCTCGGCCGCGGCGTAGTCACCTACAAGTGGTGCTGCGGTTACAAGCTGACGGTTACGTTCAAGAAGTGCGGCGACGTGGTTGTGACGTACTTCGGTCGCTAGCCGTTTCGATATTTTCCGATGGAACCAATGGCCCCGGGCGGTTGTCGCCCGGGGTCGTTGTTTTTATGCCAGCGGCGGCCAAATGGCCGACTTGCCGCTGACGGCGGGAATGTGAACGACCCACACCGGTTCGCCCGCGTAATGTTC
>JBBDLY010000200.1:1766-5287 GCA_040878585.1 Pirellulales bacterium | reverse complement strand
CTTTCTTTACTGAACCTTCAGACTTCCGAAGGGAGTGCCATCATTGGTCATTCGTCATTCCTTCGTCATTCGGATTTCGACATTCGTCATTAAGCCGCTACCGTCTCCCACGGCGGGAACAAAAACAGGGTAAAGTAACTTCAGCCAGCTCGCTGCCTTTTGCGCAGCCTAGGGCGGCCCTGCTCGTTTGCTTTGCCTTTGCCAACGCCATAAAGTGGCATAACCAACCGGCAGCGCACTCTCTTAAAGCATAAACTGAAGACCGCCGGCGATGTTAACTGCGCGTCCTCACGCCTCACGCCTCAACCGGGCGTCTTGGCCGCATCGCTCGTGCCCCAGGGCCGCAAAACCTTGTATTTGCCTTCCTGCCAGAGCGGGATGTCGTTGCGATAATACCGCGAAAAGCGGCTCTCGCTCGGTCCGCCGGGCAGGTTGGTATGCACTTCGTCCTCGGCCAGATCGGTCACCAAGTGATAGCTCGGCGCGAAGGTGGTGGCCCGCGTGGCGACCTGAAACAGGTGCCCTTGAAACAGCGTGGCATAGCAGCCGCGCATCGGCATGGCGGGCGTGTTGAAGCCGAACAGCCGCCCCACCCGGTCCGACTGAAAGAATCGATTGGCAAAGTGGAACGAGTTCACCTCGCTCCACGGCTGCGCGTCCGCCAGGTTGACCTTTTCGGCCGCGGCGCGGATCAGGTCGCCCTTCTTGCGGTGCTTCCACCACAGCGAGGTCTCGCGGTTGAGCAGCTCGTCGACCGCCGCCAGCACCATCGTCGAGAAGCCGCTCCGCGACGACAGATACAGCATCCGCCGCCAGCCGATGCCTCCCTCCTCGCGCGACTGTCCGAAGATCTCCAGCAGCACGTTGCGATAAAGCTCCTGGTAGATCGACGCCTCCACGCTGGCAGGATCGTACCGCAAATCCCAATCGGTCAGCCGCTGCTTCAATTCGCCGTCCGCCAGATGCGGCAGAAAGATCGCCAGCATGTCGCGGGCTTGCAGGCTCAACACGTCGTACTGCAACTGCTGCATCTCGAGCAATGTGACGGTCGGCATGGCGGCGAGCACTTCGTCCAGCCGCCGCTTGCGGTATGCCGGCACGGGGTAGGTCGTCAGCAACGGACCGCCCGGCGGGCTGATGTCTTCGTTGGCCGTGGCCACAAAGCCGCTCGGCGGATCGAGCACCCCCGGCAGCATGTTCGGCGAATGCCAGCCGTGCCAGTGGTTGGCTTCGTCCCAGGCGGGAATCGGCAGCAGGCCGGTGTACTTGCTCGACCGCACAGGGAACCAGCCGCTGGCCTGTTTGCCGATGTGGCCGTCGCGATCGGCGAAGATCCAGTTCAACGTCGGCTGCGGCGATACCCGCACAATCTGCATCGCCTCGGCCGCGGTGGTTGCTTGCGCCAAGTGGAGCCAGGTTTCAATCGCCTTGCCGCTGCCGATGAAGTTGCCGGTCCAGGCGACCGAAAGATAGTAACCTTCGGGGTCGTCCGCGCCGGGGCTGCTGTCGAGCGTACCTTGCTGGTTGTGAAAGATGTTGAGTTCTTCCGGCTCCGCCGACTTCCGCTCGATGACCTCGCGGCGGGCCTCGAAGTCGTGCCACGCGTCGCCCCGGCGGTATTGCCAGCCGGTCGAGCCGCCGCGGCGGCAGTCCTCGATGAAGTAGTCGCTGGTGTCTCCCTTGAGATAGGTCACGCCCCAGGCCAGATCGGGATTGCGGCCGACGCCCACGAACGGACAACCGGGCAGCGTGGCGCCGAGCAAGTAGCGATCCTGCCACTTGAGCACCGCTTCGTACCAGATGGCCGGCAGGCGGTTCACTTCCAGATGCGGGTCGGAGGCCAGCAGGGCGTTGCCGCTGGCGCTGCGTTTGGGCGCCACGGCCCAGGCGTTGCTGCCCGCCAACCGCGGCAGATCGGAGATCAACTCCAGCGCCTCGCCGGAAAGCTGGTGCGAAATATGCACCTGGCGGAGCAGATCGAAGTCGGCATCGTCCAGTCGCGGCCGGAACAGCTCGCGCAGGCGGTCGTCGTCCTGGCCGAGTTGAATCAGTTCCAGCAACAAGCGTTCGTTCTGCTGCTGACCGACGGCCAGCCCGCCGAAACTCAGCAGGTTGCCGACGATCATCACGGCCTGATGGTTCCACGGCTGCGGCTGAAAGCCGACCGCCCACATCGGCAGCGAGCGGCCGCTGTGCTTGATGCTGTCGTTGACCCCTTCGCAGTAGGCGGTGAGTTGCGAGAAGATGTCGTCCGATAGCGCGCGGACTTCCTGCTCAAGATTAAGATACAACCCAGCACGGCGGAAAAAGCGGTCCGTCTCGAGCAACTGCGGCTGGTCGGCGATGCTTACCGCACTGGTGCCGCTGGCCATTGCGCGGGCGAACAGCATTTGCGTGGGCCGATCGAGTCCATGCACGTAGCCCAGGCCATACAGCGCACCGTGCCAGTTGTCGGCCTCGATATGCGGCACGCCATGCTCATCCCGGGCGACACGAATAGCACGTCGAGTCGGACCGAGTGAGATGCGTTTCATGGGCTAAGGATCGGCTCAAGAATAACTTCCGCCTTGCTTTCCCCTGATCGCACGACAACTCCAGGGGTCGCTTGAACAGGAGGAAACAGAGAAAACTGAGAAGGAAGAACTCTGTTGTCTCTGTCTCGCTCTGTTTCCTAAAAGGAGTTTGTCACGCACGATTTGTTCAGTAAAGCTTCCGCGATTACTCTTAAGTTACTTGATATCGCGCTGGGTTTACTAATCAACTTCAACGCGGGTCAAACCAACTGAGGAGTCGACTGATTTCTTCCAGGGGCCAACTTGGAGTAAACGGAGCGGTAAGGAGTGAACAGAGTCACTGCTCTTCGTTCTCTCTGTTTTCTCCTGTTCAAATTGAATGAATCAATGCGGAAGTTGTTTTCAAGTGGTTCCTAAGCGGTTTGCGCATTCGCGCAGCAGACGGCCTTCCGATACCAAAGCGGGGAACCGGGAGCGAGCGGCTGGGCGTGTGCGTCGCCTCTATTTCTTATTTCTTGCGATGCCGAATCTTGGCGCGCATGCGACGCTTTTTGCGACCTAATTTCCGACGACCTTTACCTGTCTTCTTCGTACCCAAACCTGTGCTCCTGTTCGGCGCATGCATTGCGCGCCCATATTACCTCGACTAAGAAAAAAAGAACCTACCGCCGCGGCAAGCTGAGGGAATCAGTCCGCGGCCGTGGTGACGAACCGTGTATTCTATCGCGCCGAGACGGCCCGATGCAAGGGCGACGATTTGGCGTGTTGACTTGGCCTATTGCCTGGCCTGGCGTGCCCACGGCCGCGAACGCGCCACATGCTGGCAATTTGGCCTGCTGTTTTTACCCAATAAAAAGCCGCTTGCTCGCTACTATCGCGTCGCGGTGCGCGATAAACTAGGTGTTTGTGCAACGGCCTGCCCGGCTACGGGGCAAAGCGGCTGTTGCGAATGGCTGCCTGCGATTTTGTTGAGGATAGAGTTCGGATGAGCGACGAAGTGAAGACAGA
>JBBDLY010000200.1:0-1666 GCA_040878585.1 Pirellulales bacterium | reverse complement strand
CGATCGGAAACCGGGTCGGAACCAAAAATACAGTCTCGCGAGCAAGCGGGAGCACCTTCCCCCCAATCCCCGCCAGATATCCGGCCCGCGGACGATCCGGCCGCGGCGGATGCGTCGCCGACCGGCGAAGCGTCCGACGGCGAACCTCCTGCCGACGGCAGACCGCCGCAGGCGTCTCACGCCGCGGGCAAACCGAAGATCAAGATCGGTTCGCAGCGCGACCGCAAGCCGCCGGCCAAGGCCAAGCCGCAGCAGTTGGAGAAGGGGGCCGAAGTCGCCGCCGGCAAGCAGCCCGACCGCAAGCCGGCGCCCAAGACCGAGCTGCCCAACCTGCGGTCGCAGCTCTCCGACGAGATGCAGCGCGAGTACGAGGCGGCCCTCGGCGGCGGCGAACTCGACAGCCTGCTCACCCGCGGTGCGGCCGACGTGGTCAAGCAGCTCGAAGAGGGTTCCGAGCAGACCGGCACGATTGTCTCGATGCGCGAGGAGAGCGTGTTCGTCGATCTCGGCGGCCGGGACCAAGGCGTGCTGTCGAGCAAGCAGTTTCCCGAAGCGCCCCAGATCGGCCAGCAAGTTACTATTCGCATCAACAGCTTCAACGCCGCCGACGGCCTCTACGAAGTGAGCCTGCCCGGCGCGGCGATGGATGTGGCCGACTGGTCGGATCTCTCCGAGGGGGCGGTGCTGGACGTGATCGTCACCGGGCACAACAAAGGAGGACTCGACGCCGAAGTGAACCGCATCCGCGGCTTCATTCCGATTAGCCAGATCGACGTCTTCCGCGTGGACGACCTCGAGCAGTTCGTCGGACAGAAGTTCACCTGCGTCGCCACCGAAGTCAATCCGGAGAAACGCAACTTGGTGCTCAGCCGCCGGGCGATCATCGAACGCGAGCGCGAACAACAGCGCGAGAAGCTGCTCGAAGCACTGGAAGTCGGCCAGACTCGCGAAGGGGTGGTCCGCAAGCTGGAGAAGTTCGGCGCGTTCGTCGACATCGGCGGCCTCGACGGGCTGATCCACATCAGCAAGTTGAGCTGGGACCATGTGCGGCATCCCAGCGACGTGCTCGAAGTTGGACAAACCATCAAGGTGCGGATCGAGAAGATCGACGCCGCCAGCGGCAAGATCGGACTCGGCTACCGCGACCTGTTTGAAAGCCCCTGGGTCAAGGCGGCCGAAAACTACGCCCCCGGCGCGATCGTCAAGGGAGTCGTCTCCAAGGTGGCCGACTTTGGCGCCTTCGTGAAGCTGGAGCCGGGGGTCGAGGGGTTGGTGCATATCTCCGAGATCGCCCACCACCGGGTCAACCGCGCGGCCGACTACTTGAAGGAGGGTGAAGAGGTCGAGACCAAGGTGCTCACCGTCGATCCCGACAAGCAGCGGATCGGGCTGTCGATCAAGGCGCTGACCGACCGTCCCGAATCGGCCAAGACAAGCAAACAGGACGACTACCCCGAGGTCGAGTCTCCCAAGATCAAAAACAAGCACTCCGGCGAACTCAAAGGGGGCACCAACAGCGGCGCCGGCGGCGATCAGTTCGGCCTCAAGTGGTAGCGCTCGGCGCCTGACCCAGGGCCTTCAGGGTCTGCCAGACAGTTGGAACAGGAGGAAACGAAGAAAACGGAGAAATGCATACTCTGTTGGCTCTGATCCGCTCTGTTGCCTG
>JBBDLY010000199.1:0-5293 GCA_040878585.1 Pirellulales bacterium | reverse complement strand
CGACGTGTGAACACAGGCAAAGGCAATCAACAGGGCAAACGTGCCGCGAAGCATGTTCTTACTCATGGCAAAGGTGAGGGGATAGCGTACGGCGCGGCCGCCACAGGGCGTGATAACCGGTGAACGCCAGGACAATCGCGACCGTCCGGCCGCATGCCTACTCTCTCTATTATCGATAATCGGCATCTCGTGCAACCGTTGCTTACTTCACATTTAGTAGTTCCAATTTCGATGTTGCGAACAACTTGACAACTTCAATTATGGCGACGCAAGCTGTCAGCTATCAGCCGTCAGCAACCAGGAACCGAGTTTTTCCTTGCTGATAGCTGAAAGCTAACGATGTGCCATCAATCAGCTAAGTCCTTCGTCGAACATTGGAACTACTGATATTGCTAGCGGTGTAGCGGAACTCGCCGAGAGTTCCGTTGCGCCGAGGTAAACCGTAACTTCTCGGAATTCTGGCGAATTCCGCTACCCGGCAACCCGAGCACCTATACGGATTGATGCCAGATATGTTCTCCCGTTACCAATCGTTCCAGTCGGTCGGCTGCCAACTCCAGCCGCCGCCGCACCCAGCGGGGATCGTCAAACGAGCGCCGCTGGAGGAAAATCCACTCCAGCCAGTTCATGCCGGAGAGGAGCGTGGCGGCCAGGTCGAGCACCCTGATCAACCGTTGCTCCATGGCGGACAACGCGCGGACTTCCCCATAAGCGGCCAACCCGATGCGCCATGCCGCAGGGTCGTCGCCTGCCAAACTGGCCAGCAAGCGGCTGATGCAGGCGGCCGGCGTATCGAACCGCATCGCCCCGTAATCAATGATACCGGATACGGCGGCTTGTTGAAACAAAACATGCGGCGTCCATACGTCGCGGAGACAAGGCAGGATCGGGATCGTGCTGTCGCAAACGCCCGTAAGTTGGTTGCCAGTGTTTGGTAGCAGCGGGACGCACTGGGCCAGGTAGCGTCGGGCGGACGTCGCCAACTCGCGGTCGACGCTAGCGTCGATCTGTTGGCTCAAATCGGCAAGCAGCCGCGCGTTGAGCCACCTTGCACATGCGTCGCGACGTTCCACGGCGACCGGCGCAGGCCCGTCGCTCGCCCCCGGAAAATCGGCCACCGCGGCATGAAACCACGCAAGTGCTTGCATAGCCGCCCTCAGTCGCTCCTCTGAGGGGGGTGTCTGATCGTTCGCCTCGCCCGGCAGCCAGGGGGCAAGCTCCCATAAATGCCCTTCGGCGGCGAAGCAAGGCGCGCCTTCGCGGGTGTCGAGCGGAACCGCCAAATACGTGACGCCCCGCTGCTGAGCATGGCGCAACACCGCTTGCACCCAGCTTAGGCGCGCGCGATCCCGAAACTCGCCGGGCCACCGCCGCAGGGCGAAGCGGCCTTGGCGGGAACCGACTTTCCAGATTCTCGCCCCGCTAAAGGCTTGCCCAGATTGCCAGCAAGAAACGTCCTCCGGTCGGCAACCAACGGAATAGTGGGCCTGAATCAATTGGGCAAGGTCGAGCGACACGGGCGGAATCTCATACATAAAACTTTTCGATGACTTGACTTACAGCCAGATGCCTGTGTTCCACCAAGGGGCTGTTCGTATAGAATGAATGCATCGTAACGACCTCGGCCCTGCTCCGCCGGCGATGAACAAGCATTTCGCAAGCTGCGTAGTGTAGGGTATATTTGTCGGAAGTAGTTTCTGCGTATTACCTTGGGCAGCCATTCCCACCTTTTGCCCAACGGGCCGGCCAGAACCATTCTCGTTTGATCCCACTCCGAAGGAAATCCCGGATGATCACCAAGTATCTCCATCTCCGCGCGCGGCGCGGTTTCATTATATTTGCCGGCGGATGCGTCGCGCTCTCGTTTGCCCTGTTTGGCCCCGCGCTGTACGCCGACGAACCGGCCGCGGGCGAAGAAGCCAAGTCCGGCGATCGCAGTGCGATTCAAGCCACCAGCGGCGCCAACAGCGGAGCCTCCGCTACCGGCGGCGGCAGCGCCGCTGCCAAGCAGCCGGAGCATGCGGCCGTACTCAAGGATCTACAGAAGATCCCGGGGCTGATTACGCTCTATCACAAAGATACCAAGCTGATCGCCGAACTGAATGCGGCGAATATGAACACCGATTTCATCATTCTGGCGTCGATCTCGCGCGGCATTGGCCGCAATTTCATTTTAGCCGGCATGTACACCAATTTCGGCGACGACTGGCTGTTGCAGTTTCGCAAGGTCGAGGATCGCGTTCTGGTTGTGCGCCGCAACGTGCGATTCCGCGCCAAGGAGGGCAGCCCCGAATCGAGAGCCGTTGAGCTGGCCTACACCGACAGTGTGCTGTTCAGCCTGCCGATCTTGGCCAAAGGCCCCGGCGGCGGCGACCTGGTCGATTTTTCCAACGTGTTCATGACCGACCTGCCGCAGCTTAGCCAATCGCTGCCGGGCTTTTCGTTCTCCCGCGCCAAAAGCACCTGGGAGCAGGTCAAGGGCTTTAAGGACAACGTCGAATTGGAAGTGGCCGCCACCTATGCCTCCAGCGGCAGCCAGTATATCGAAAGTGTGCCGGACACTCGCGGCGTGACGATCAACGTACACTACTCGATCAGCAAGCTGCCGCAAACCGGCTACAAGCCGCGCGAGGCCGATCCCCGCGTCGGTTACTTTTTGACGGCGGTCAAGGATTTCTCCAAGAGCGGCGACGAGGACCGATTCGTCCGCTACATCAACCGCTGGGATCTCCGCAAGGCCGATCCCGAAGCCGAACTGTCGCCGCCGAAGAAGCCGATCGTGTTCTGGCTGGAGAAGACCATTCCCTACAAGTATCGCAAGCCGATCCGCGAAGGGATCGAGGAATGGAACAAGGCGTTTGAAAAAGCGGGCTTCGTCAACGCGATCGAAGTCCGGCAGCAGCCAGACAATGCCGACTGGGATCCGGAAGACATCAACTACAACACCTTCCGCTGGATTACCGCCGGGGCCGGATTCGCCATTGGCCCGACGCGGGTGAATCCCACCACCGGCGAAATACTCGACGCCGACATTCTGTTCGACGCCGACTTCGTGGAAGGCTGGCGCAACACGTTCGACACCTTTACCCCGGAGTCGATCGCCGCGCACACGGGCGGACCGCTCGACCTGAAGTCGTATCAGGAGCATCTGCTCGCTCAGCCGCATCAACATGGCGACCAATGCCGCCACTGCATGCTCAGCCACGGCCACGCCAACGAATTGGCGCTGGGCCGCGCGGTGATGATGGGCCGAAAGAACTCGACCGAAGAGTTTGACAAAGTGGTGATGCAGGGATTGAAAGAAGTGGCCATGCACGAAGTGGGCCACACGCTCGGGCTGCGGCACAATTTCAAGGCCAGCACCATGCTGCCGCTGGAAGACCTGCACAACGTGGAGAAAACTCGCGAGACGGGGCTGAGCGCCTCGGTAATGGATTACCTGCCGGTGAATTTGGCGCCCAAGGGCCAGCCGCAAGGCGACTACTTCACCCAAACCATTGGCCCCTACGACTTTTGGGCGATCGAATACGGCTACAAGCCAGTCGCCAGCGACGAGGAGTTGAAGAAGATCGCCGCCCGCAGCGGCGAGCCGGAATTGCAATACGCAACCGACGAGGACACCCGCGGCATCGACCCCGATCCGTTGTCCAGCCGTTTTGATATGGGCAAGAATCCGATCGAATTCGCCAAGTTGCGGGCGCAAATCGTGAGCGAGCAAATGCCCGATCTGCTGGAGAACAGTGTCGACGACGGCGAAAATTGGAGCCGCGCCCGCAATTCATTCAACACGTTGCTGGCCACGCACGGTACGGCCCTGTTCATGGCCGCCCGTACGGTCGGCGGCATCGAAATGAACCGCAGCCATAAGGGAGACAAGGATGCCCCACCGCCGTTTAACGTGGTCGGCGTCGACGAACAGCGGGCCGCCATGCAACTGCTCGAGGAGCAGGTGTTTAGCGAGCAGCCGTTTAGCTTCCCGCCGGAGTTGTACAACCATCTGGCGCCTTCTCGTTGGAGCCATTGGGGGGCGGATATGCCCACGCGTACCGATTACCCGGTACACGGCGTAATCGAGATGTGGCAGGATCGCATCCTGCAGCAGTTGTTGTCGTCGCTGACGCTCACCCGCATGCACGACTCCGAGTTGCGGGTGCCGGTCGATCAGGACGCCTTCACCACCGCGGAGCTGCTGGAACGGCTGACCAACTCCATCTTCGAGGAGGTGAACGAAGTCAAAGCGGGCAAGTACACCACGCGCAAGCCCGCGATCAGCAGCATGCGCCGCAACTTGCAGCGGTCGTACCTGAAGAAACTGTCCGACTTGGCGCTAGGCAATACTTCGTCGCCGCAGGATTGCCAGACGATCGCCTATATGGAGTTGAAGCAGTTGCAGGAGCGGATCGACAAGCTGCTCGGCGGCAAGGTCAAGCTCGACCCCTACAGCCAGGCGCACCTGGAAGAGTCGAGCGCCCGGATCGGCAAAGTTCTCGACGCGAAATTAACGATCCATCGGCCGTGAGTGAGGCTGGAGGTTTGAGGTTTGAGGGAAACTAATTGGGCCGCGTTCCTGGTTTGGCGGGGACGCGGCCTTTTTTCATGCGCCGGCCAGCGTCGTGGCGGGAATTTTTCTCATTCCGATGCTTTTATCCGATGCGCACGGCGGCTAGAATCTAGGTCTTTCGCCCGGCGATGGAGACATCGCCCGGCATTTAGCCGCAGCCCGAACTCTTGAGGCCACGCATGAATCCCCTGGTCGCCGGCAGACTTTGCATCATGATGTTCCTGCAGTTCTTCCTGTGGGGATCGTGGTATGTGACGGCCTATCTGTTTCTGGGCAAGATTGGCTTTGACGGGCCGGAGATAGGTTGGACATACACGGTCGGTCCGTTGGCGGGTATGATTTCGCCGTTTTTCGTGGGCATGATCGCTGATCGCTTTTTTGCCCCCAAATGGGTGCTGGCGACCATGCATTTATTGGGCGCGGCTGCTATGTTCGCGCCGGTTCAAATGATGGCACCCGGCGTGGACGCCACCGGCGACGTCACGACTTTCCTTCCGGACAACGTCAGTCCCCTTGTGATCAATCTGCTGTTCTTTGGGCACATGCTGTGCTATTACCCCACGCTGGCGTTGACCAATACCATCGCCTTGCAGACGATGACCAACCCCGAGAAGGAATTTCCGCTGATTCGTGTGTTTGGTACGATCGGCTGGATCGTGGCCGGCATGTTCATCAGCGCTCAGCGTTGGGACGCCGCTCTCCAGATGTTCGAGGTAGCCGCGGCGACAGCCG
>JBBDLY010000198.1:0-5303 GCA_040878585.1 Pirellulales bacterium | reverse complement strand
TGACGATTCGATGAACGGCACAATACGCGCCCGCCAACTCAGTCGCGGCGACTCTACCCCTGACGGCCAACCTTGGCTGGGAAAACTTTTCCTACCGTCATGGTGGGTGTGCAATGCCAAGACAATCATCTTCACGTTCGCCGCATCACGACCGACACTTTGCCGCTTCGCAAGCGCATAATACGAATAGAGTACCGCCAGCGAAATCAGAATCGTGGAATAGATAGCCCACTTCTTCATCACAACCCCAGACGGCTCAATCATCGACTGGACATCTGCCCAGATGCATGCATTGCAGTGCCTTTCCGAAAGTTACCACTGCATGTCTCCAAAAGCAACGCTTGGGCGCCAACTAAGGCAATCTTGCTTGCGCGACTGCCAATACCAGCACGCCGCTCACCCTCGCCGCGAAGCGGCAACGTCCTCCACGATCCCGCGCAGGTCGTACCGCGGCGTTATTTCCACCGTGGCCCTTAACCGCGACAGGTCGGGGACTCGGTTGCGGATGTCTTCAAAGTCTGCCGAGTAGGCTTCCGCGTAGCTTTGAAACTCGATGCGGCTGGTCGAGCCGGTGACGTCGATCACCAGTTGCGCCAGTTCCAGGATGCTCACCGGCTGGTCGCTGCCGACGTTGAACACTCGGCCGACTGCGGCTGGGGCTTCCATTAGGGCCAGCACCGTCGAGACGACGTCGGCCACGTGGGCGAAGCAGCGGCGCTGGCGGCCGTCGTCGTGGACGATCAGCGGCTCGCCCGAGAGGGCCGCGTCGATGAACCGCGGCAGCACCATGCCGAAGGCGCCGGTCTGCCGGGGGCCGACGACGTTGAAGAACCGCGCGATCACCGCCGGCAGGCCGTACTGCCGATGATGGGCCAGCACCAGGAATTCGTCGATCGCCTTGCTCGCCCCGTAGCTCCACCGCGCCCGGGTGGTGGGGCCGAACACCAGGTCGTCCTCCTCGGTCCACTGCGGCTTGGGGTTCTTGCCGTACACTTCGCTACTGCTGGCCAGGAAGAACTTGATCGGCCGCGACGCGCGCCGCCGCTGGATTGCGCCGAGCAAAAGTTGGGTGGTGTCGATGTTGGTTTCGATTGTGCGGATCGGGGCCTCGGCGATCAGCCGCACCCCGACGGCGGCGGCCAGATGGTACACCTCGTCGACTTCGTCCACATACTGCGCCACCAGGTCGGCGTCGGCGATCGAGCCGCGCACCGAGCGCAGCCGCGGGTGGTCGGCGACCGCCGCCAGATTGGCGAAGCGGCCGGTCGTTTCGTCGTCGACCACCGTCACTCGATCACCGCGGGCGAGCAGGCGTTCGGCCAGATGGCTGCCGATGAAGCCGGCGCCGCCGGTGACTAGAATCTGCTTCATGCGGTTCGCCGCCGGAGATAGGGGATGGAGCGCGGAAGCGCAATAAGCGAGTCGCCAGGGGCTGGGAACGGCCCGGAGACGGCGATTATCGGGCTAAATGGGCATCTTTGGCCAGAAGTTGACGATTTACTTTGCTCGTTGGATTCATCACCATTATACTAAAGACTGGTCGTACCCGCGTCGAGCAGTCGCCCCTCCCAAGTGCGGCGGCTGGAAAGCTGGTCGATTCAGCGTAGGAACAGGCAGAAGAAAAGCATCATCGAGCGGAACCATGAAGGGGCATCGCGGGCGGTCTCGCTGGACCGTTCCGTCGTTGGCGATTTCGGGGCGGCTGCGCCCGCGAATCGCAAATTGGCAGGCCCGCCTATTGACCCGCCCAACCCACCAATCATTTCGGGACGAGGATAGCAGGATGATTCGTCATAGCGCTGCGTGGTTGTTCATTATTCTCTGTGCCAGCTCTCTGACCTTTGCCGGCGGCAGGGTCGCGGCACAGGAGTCTTCGGACGCGGCCAAGATCGCCTTCAAGGCGGCGGCCGATTTCCAGAACGACGAGCTGTACGATTTCGCAGTCGACGCCTATCGCGACTTTCTCAGTCGCTTTCCCGACGATCCACTGGCGCCCAAGGCGCGGCATTATCTGGGCGTCTGCCTGATCCAGGAGAAGAAGCATGCCGAAGCGGAAAAAGAATTGCAGCAGGTGCTCGACAAGCATCCTAAGTTCGAACTGCTCGACGAGACGCTGTTGAACCTTGGCACGGCCCAGTACAGCCAGGCGCTGGCCTCCGGCAAGCAGGAAGACTTCAAAGCACCGGCCGAGACGTTTGGCAAGCTGATCGAAGATCACCCGCAGAGCAAGAACCTCCCCCCCGCCCTGTTCAATCGGGCGGAAGCCCTGTATGCGATCGGCGAAAAGGAAGCCGCCCTGGCCGCTTACAGCAAGCTGCTCGACGATTATGCTTCTCATAGCTTGGCGGCCAAGGCGTTGTATGGCAAAGGGGTCGCGCTGCAAGAGTTGGACAAGAACGCCGAGGCGCAGGCCGCGTTCGACGCCTACCTGAGCAGCCATCCCGACGACCAGCTCGCCACGGAAATCAAGATGCGCAAGGCCGATACGCTGTTTGCCGCCGGCGAGTACGCAGCGGCCGAAAAGCTGTTCGCCGAGACGGCCGGCGTGGCCGGGTTCCCGTTCGCCGACCGCTCGCTACTGCGGCAGGCCGAAAGCGCCTACATGCAGAAGGAATTTGCCAAGGCTGGCAAGCTGTACGCGGAAGTGGTGGAGAAGTATCCCGATTCGGCCAACGTCCCCACGGCCCGTCTGGCGGCCGGTAGTTGCTTCTACCTGGTGAAAGATTACGACAACGCCCGCAAATGGTACACCGCGGCGCTGCCGCAAGGGGGCGAGGTCGCCACCGAGGCGGCGCATTGGATCGCCCGCAGCCATCTCGACCAGGGCCAGGCGGCCGAGGCGCTGGCCGCGGCGGAGAAGCAATTGCCGCAAGCCGAAGGCCACAAGTATTTCGTCGACCTGTTAATGGATCAGGCCGACGCGCTATATGAGCTGCCCGACCGCCGGGCCGAGTCGATCGCCAAATACGCGGCGATCGCCGACGCGCACGCCGACCATGAATCGGCGGCGACGGCTCGCTACATGGCGGCGTTCGCTTCGCTGAACGAGGGCAAGTACGACGACGCCTTGGCGCAGGCGGATCAATTCCTGGCGGCGCACGCCGACCACAAGTTGACGCCGGACGTGAAGTTCGTCGCCGCCGAAAGCCACCTATTGCTCGACCACTTCGCCGAATCGGAGAAACTGTACGACGAGTTGCTGTCGGCGCATCCAGACCATCGCGACGCCGAGACGTGGCTGGTGCGCAAGGGTCTGACTCTGCGGCGGCAGGAAAAGTTTGCCGACTCGATCGCCGCGTTGGAACCGGTGATCGCCAAACTGACCACGCCGGCGGCCAAGGCCGAGGCAAACTTCCTGTTGGGGGCGAGCTACTTTACCGAGAAGGATTACGCCAAGTCCGAAGCGGCCCTGGCGGCTTCACTCGCCGCCGACTCCAACTGGCGGCAAAGCGACGAAGCCACGCTGTTGCTCGCCCGGGCGCAGCGGCAGCAGCAGACGCTAGACAAGGCTTCGGCCACGATCCAGCAGATGCTGGCAACCTATCCAGACAGCAAAGCATTGGACCGCGCGACGTATTATCAGGGCGAGTTTCAGTTTGCCGCGGAAGATTATCCGGCGGCTGTGAAGACTTATGAAAAGCTGCTGTCGACCTGGCCGCAGAGCGAGATGGTCCCAGCGGCCCTATACGACCTCGGTTGGTCGCGGCTCAATCAACAAGACTACGACGGCGCGGATCAGACCTTCTCGCGCCTGGTGAGCGAGCACCCAGGGCATCGACTGGCTGCGGCTACGCGATTCGCCCGGGCCGAGGCCCGCCGCCAGAACGGCGACGTGGACGGCGCAGTGACCGACGTGCAGGAATTTCTTAAATCGAATCCCGAGGCCAAGGACCGGGCCGGCGCGCTGTACATTCTCGGTGTTTCGCAAGTCAAGCAGAAGAAATACGACGAGGCGATCGCCAATCTGAGCAAGATCCTCGAAGAGATTCCCGAATACGGCAACTTGGAGAAGGTTCGCTACGAACTGGCTTGGGCCTACAAGGAGCAAGGCAAGGAGGACGAGGCTGCGCCGATCTTCACCGCCTTGGCAACCGAACATCCCGACAGCCCGTTCGCGGCCGAGGCGCTGTACCACGTGGGCGACCACCAATATCGCAACAAGGAGTTTGGCGAGGCGGCCAAGAGCTACTACGCCGCTCAGGACAAGGCCCGCCAAGCCAAACAAAACGACATTGCCGAAAAGGCGGCGCACAAGCTTGCTTGGGCGTATTACCAGCAGGAAGATTACGAGAAGGCGGCCGGCGGGTTCGAGTTCCAAGTGGCCAACTACGCCGACGGCCAGCTTGCCAACGACGGTCGCTTCATGAAGGGCGAAAGCCTCTATCGGCAGCAGAAGTACGCCGAGGCACTGCAGACGTTCAACCAGGTCCGCCAGGCGATGCCCGCCTCGGAAGACTTTCAGGTGCTGGTGCTGCTGCATGGCGGTCAATCGGCCAGCCAGTTGGCATTGGCGGCCGAAGACGAAACAGCCAAATCGGGACTATGGGAGACCTCGCTAACGTACTACGACGAAGCGCTCGAGTCGTTTCCCGAATCGGCTTACAAGTTTGATCTGATGTTTGAGAAGGCCCGCGCGCTGCACGAAACGCGGAAACTCGACGAGGCGTTGCCGCTTTACAACGAGGTGGCCGACGGGACGCTCCGCGAAGTGGGCGCCCGGGCGCGGCTGATGGCGGGCGAGATCAAGTTCGAGCAAAAAGACTACAGCGGCGCAGTGCGGGACTTCTTCAAGGTGTTCCGCGGCTACAGTAACGCGCCGGATTCGTTCAATCCCTGGAAGGCGCAAGCCGCCTACGAAACAGGCCGCGTGTTCGAGGCGATGCAGCGTCCTGAAAAGGCGGTCGAGTATTACGAGGAAACGATTCGAGACTATCCCAACGAGCAAATGGCGGAACTGGCCAAGCGGCGGTTGGCGGCACTCAAGAAAGACTAGCGGAAGAAAAGACATCCCTTTGGAGACATCGATCGCGATGAGCACTTCGTTACGACTGAGAATATTCGTTCCCTTGGCGCTGGCGCTATGCGCCGGCTGGATGCTGACTTCAAGCGTCGCGCCGTTGCAAGCGCAGCCGGCCGCGGAGGAACTCGCGGCCGAGGCCGCCAACGACGCGGAGGCGGAAGCCGCCGCGGCGGAAGCGCTCGGCAATTTGCCGGAGGAGAAGCCCGAAGAGGATGCCGCGGCCGCGCCAGCGGCGCCGCCAACCGGTGAGGCCACCAGCCTGCTGGTTTTGCTGCAAGGGGGC
>JBBDLY010000197.1:0-5307 GCA_040878585.1 Pirellulales bacterium | reverse complement strand
ACTTCAGATGGCTGAAGTGTTACGGATTTCAGATGGCAGATTTCAGATCATGCACGAGTTTAGCGAATATTAGCGTCAATCAGCGGTCTTCATTACCGCGTCACGAAGTTGACCAACCGGCCCGGCACGATCACCACTTTAACCACGGTCGCATCCGACAGCAATTCGGCGATCCGTTGGTCGGCGCGGGCGAGTCGTTCGATCTGCGTGTTGTCGGCGTCGGTTGGAACCGTGATCCTCGCCCGCACTTTGCCCTTAATCTGCACCGGAATTTCGACGGCGTCTTCCTTAATCTTTCCTTCATCGAAGACCGGCCAAGACTCGTAGGCCAAGCTGTCGTCGTGGCCGAGCAGCTTCCACAGTTCCTCGGCAATGTGCGGGGCGAACGGCGCCAGCAGCAGCACAAATTGCTCCATGGCACATTTTGGCCGTGGATCCTGCTTGAGGAAGAAGTTGGTGCATTCCATCATTTTGGCAATCGACGTATTGAAGCTGAGCGTCTCACAGTCGTGCGTGACCTTTTGGATCGTCTTGTGCAGTTCGCGATCCTGCTCCTCGCTCGGCGCGAACTCCTTGACGGCCGGATTCAAAGCGAGCGTTTCCGCCCGCTCGTCGACGATCATTCGCCAGGCGCGATCGAGAAAGTTGCGCACGCCGCTGACGCCGTCCATGCTCCACGGCTTGACCGCTTCGAGCGGCCCCATGAACATCTCATACAGCCGCAACGCATCGGCCCCGTATTCCTTGACCACCTTGTCGGGATTGACCACGTTGCCCCGGCTTTTGGACATTTTATGGGCGCGGCTATCAAGACGGATGGAGGGGTCCGCCTTGAGAACGAAGCCGTCGCCTTGCTTCACGGCGTCGTCGAACGGCACCTTCTTGGTCACAACCGGCTGGCCGGACTCGTGTTGCACAAAGCTGCCGTCGTCGGCTTCCTTCACCAAGGATGCGGAGACCCAATTGCCGGAGAGATCGTCGTAGCCTGTGATCTCCATCTCACCCAATATCATGCCCTGGTTGACCAGCTTCTGAAACGGTTCCTTGGTGCTCACATGGCCCCGGTCGTAGAGCACCTTGTGCCAGAATCGTGCGTACAGCAAGTGCAGCACGGCGTGCTCCGCGCCGCCGATGTACAGGTCGACCGGCATCCACGCCTTTTCAATCTCCGGATCGACGAACCGCTCGCTGTTCTTGGGGTCGAGGAACCGCAAGTAGTACCAGCAGCTTCCGGCCCACTGCGGCATGGTGTTCGTCTCGCGTTTGTAGCGCACGCCGTCGATCACCGGATAGAGCCACTCGTCGGGCGCCTTGTCGAGCGGCGGCTCGGGGCGGCCGTGCGGCTTGAAGTCGTCCAGGTGCGGCAAGTCGACCGGCAAGTCCGCTTCCGGCACGGCGCGGACGACGCCCGTCGGTTTGCCCGCGTCGTCCAACCCGTGCAAGATCGGAAACGGCTCTCCCCAGAACCGCTGCCGGCTGAACAGCCAGTCGCGCAATTTATAATTGACCGCCGACCGGCCGACGCCGGCGTCCCATAGGTCTTCGGCGATTTGCCGCTTGAATTCGGCGGTCTGCATGCCGTTGTAGCGGCCCGAGTTGATCGCCGCGCCGTCGAACGTCAATGCGGCACGGCCGGCGAGCACGTCCGCGCGTGCGGCCTCGTCGGCGTCCTCGCCCGGATCGACAACCGCGACGATCGGAATGTCATACTGCTGGGCGAACTCGAAATCCCGTGTGTCGTGTGCCGGCACCGCCATGATCGCGCCGGTGCCGTAGCTGATCAGCACATAGTCGGCGATCCAGATCGGCACGCGCTCGCCGTTGACCGGATTGCGGGCGTAGGACCCAGTGAACACGCCCGTCTTGTCCTTGGCTAGTTCGGTTCGATCCATGTCGCTCTTCCGCGCCGCCCGTTCGCAATACGCGGCAACCTCGGCGCGATGCGCCTCGGTGGTGAGCGTCGCCACGGCTGGATGCTCCGGTGCAATGACCATGTAGGTCGCGCCGAACAAGGTATCGGGCCGCGTGGTGTAGACCCGCAACACGTCGTCGCCCGGCTGCTTGGGAAAGCCGGCGGGCATGCGCTTGTCGGTCGTTTCGTCAAGCCGGAACGCCTCGCGACGACGTTCCATGAACTCTTCGTAGGCTTCGTCGGTCGGCGCGCCGTCGGCTCGCTGCTCGGCCGTACCGATGAAGAAATCGATCTCGGCGCCCTCGCTGCGGCCGATCCAATTGCGCTGCAAATGCTTGATCCCCGTCGACCAATCAAGCCCCTCCAGATCGTTCTGCAACCGCTCCGCGTAGGCGGTGATTCGCAGCATCCACTGTCGTAGCGGCATGCGGACGACCGGATGTCCGCCCACCTCGCTCTTGCCGTCTTGAACTTCTTCGTTGGCCAGCACGGTGCCGAGGTTGGGGCACCAGTTGACCGGTGCTTCGGTCTGATAGGCCAGGCGGTGGCTGTCTTGATAACCGGCCACGGCGGCCGGCCCCTCGGCTTGCACTTCGGCGGGGATTGGCAATTCATCGATCGGCCGGCCCCGTTGTTGCTGTTCGTCGAACCAGGTGTCGTAAAGCTGCAAGAAGATCCACTGCGTCCAGCGGAAGTACTCGACGTCGGTGGTGGCCACCTCGCGATCCCAGTCGTAGCTGAAACCGATCATCTGCAACTGGCGGCGGAATGTGTCGATATTCTTCTCGGTCTGTACCCGCGGCGGCGTGTTGGTCTTGATCGCGTGTTCCTCGGCCGGCAAGCCGAAGGCGTCCCAGCCCATCGGGTGCAACACCGACTTGCCCCGCATCCGCGCATAGCGGGCGACGATGTCGGTGGCGGTGTAGCCCTCGGGGTGCCCTACGTGCAGGCCGTCGCCGCTGGGATAGGGGAACATGTCGAGCACGTAGATCTTCGGTCCTTGCGGCAGCCGCGGCGCGGCAAAGGTGCGATTCTGCTGCCAGTACTGCTGCCACTTTGGTTCGATCGTGGCAGGATTATAGCGGGGCATGGTCTTGACGAGGGCTAAAGGAACGGACGTAACCTAAACGGGTGATTGTACTTGCCGCATCGGCACCCGCAAAGGGGCGGTGCGCTGCGGGCGCAGTCCATCGACCCTAGAACCGCCGCCCATGTTCGCTCGCCAAAACGCACAAGTCGCAATTGATCTTGATGCCGCCCGGCAATTCGCCTAAATATCGCAGCCACCAAGTGCTTCGACAACGCTGAATAGATGGGTGACGGACTATCGTAGGATGGGACCATTGTCCCGTCCGGATGATGAAAATCGAACTTCAGGGACGGGACAATGGTTCCAGGGCCTTAAGGGTCTACCAGGGCCGTTGGAACAGAAGGAAACGAAGAAAACGGAGAGGTACATGCTCTGTTGACTCTGCCCCGCTCTGTTGCCTGAAGAGTCGAATGAAATTGCAAGAGGAATGCCTGTCAAGTTCGCGCAGGCGTTGATGCAAGCTGACACCATGAACCAACCCAGAACAAAATACTTGAAACTCGGTATACCGGCATCCGGTTTCTACATAACGATGATCACTTTGATTGAGCAAACTGAGGGAAAAGGAGACAACTGAGAATCCTTTTCTTTGTTTTCTCTGTTCCCTCCTGTTCAAAATCCTAGATACATTCAATTTGTTGCGCTAGCATCCTTGCGCCGCGTGTTTGTATTCCTCCTACTTTTCTGTTTAGGAAGTCGCGATGAACCGTCCATTGCTGGCCTGGCCGCTGTGGCTGTTGCCGTTGTTGTTGCACTTGGCCTTGCTACATAGTCCTGTGGTCGCCGCGGAAGAAGCCGAAGCGTTCCCCTACACGGCCGTGGTCACCACCGACGACGTCTACGTTCGCAGCGGACCGGGCAAGAACTACTATCCCACCAGCAAGATGCAGGGGGGCGAGCAGGTGGAAGTCTACCGGCACGATCCGGGCGGATGGTTCGCGATCCGTCCGCCGCAAGATTCATTCTCCTGGGTGCCTGCCAAGCTGTTGCAACTGCGCGACGACAAGTTGGCCGAAGTGCTGGAAGATCAAACCCCCGCGCATGTCGGCAGTCTGTTCAGCGACGTGCGCGACGTGCGTCAAGTGCGGCTGAAAAAGGGGGAAACGGTCGAGGTGCTGGGCCAAAAGCGATTTGTCGACCAACAGGCGGGCGTCACCGAAACCTGGTACCAGATCGCTCCGCCGGCCGGTGAGTTTCGCTGGATTTACGGCACGCTGCTCTCGCGCGATACGCCTCGGCCGCCCGCGGTGGAGCGCGAGGCGCGCGTCCAGATTCCGCTCGGCAAGCAAGAGACCGACAACGACGCTCGAACGGAACGCAAGCGGTTGATCGCCCGCCAGTTCGGCATTGAGGTGGAACCGGTCGCCGACGACCAGTCGGCGGATTCGCTGCAAGTGGTGATGCTCGACGGCGCGGACGCCGACTCCGCCGTCGAGGTTCGTCTCGCTGATGCGACCGAACAGACAGGTGAGCAAGCGGCGCCGATCGCCGCCGCAGTGGACATGGACAATGCAGTCGAACAAGTCGGCTGGCGGGTGCCGGGCGACTTTCGCGTGCAAGACAAACCGGCCTCGCCGCGGGCGGGCCAGGCCAGCGAAGCGACGGCAACCGTGGCGCGGGTCGTCGCGCCGGCGGTACCGCGGGTGGAAGTTCCGGCCGCGACGGACGTCTCGATCGACGATCAATTGGAAGCGATCAACGCCGCCCTCTCGAAGATGGTGGCCGAGGAACCGACGGTGTGGCATTTTGACGTCCTCCAGACGCAGCTCGACGGAGTGCTCCAGCGAGCCGATACGGCGCTACAGCGCGGCCGCGCCCGACGTCTGGCGGACGAGATCGCCGAGTATGAGCAAATTCGCCAGCGCTACGCTGAGATCGCCACCATCCAATCGTCGACCGACCAAGTCAATTCTCAGTTGGAGCAGCGACTCGGCGGACGGCGCGCGGCGTCGGTCCGCCCGGTGCGATTCGAAACAACCATCGAGACGAACGAACAACCGGTGCGAATTCCGCAGTCATTGGAGATTGTCGACCCCGGCCAGTTCGACGGCGCAGGCCGCCTGGCCCCGGTTCAATCGCGCCTGACCGGCGCCCCGCCGTATGCGTTGATCGACGCGGCGGGCGAGGTGCTGCTATTCGTTTCACCCCAGCCGGGCGTGCAGTTGGAAGACTACCTCGGCAAACAAGTCGGCATCAACGGCCGCCGCGGCTTCATGCCGGAACTAAAAATGCCCCACCTCACCGCGCAGCGCGTGAAGGTGCTGGAGTAACGTCTGGAAGCGACGAATTAGGAGTCAAATCTAAG
>JBBDLY010000196.1:0-5311 GCA_040878585.1 Pirellulales bacterium | reverse complement strand
AGCGGCGGTCGTCGCCATCATCATCCACGGGGCCAACAAATGTCCACCCACGAGATCAATCCGTACGCCGCTTCCACTTCCGAGCAAGCCTACGCCAACCCCTATCAGCCGGCGGACGTCGCCGTCGGCAACGCTTGGGTGGATGGGCGGACGATCATCATGCAGAAGGGAACCCGACTGCCCGCCTGGTGCGTGAAGACTGGGGAGCGCTTACGCGATGATCAATTGATCCAAAAGAAGCTGAGCTGGAACCCCTCCTGGGTCTGGCTAGTGTTTTTTCTGGGCGGATTGCTTCCACTGCTGATCGTGGTGCTAATCACCCGGAAAACCGGCACGGTATGGTACGGCGTCAGTGAGGAAGCGCTCGCGCGGCGACGCAAGGGAATCATGCTCGCCTGGGGCATCGCCCTATTGGGAATTGGCTTGATGTTTACACCCATGTTTGCGTCGATGGGCGATTTGTTTTGGCTGCCGCTTCTGCTGGGAATTATGACCATCCTCGGGGCACTGATCTATGGCAGCATCGTCAGTTCGCTGGTAAAGCCGTCCAAGATCGACAAACAGTATATCTGGCTCAACGGGGCGCATCCTGAATTGCTTGCCCAGTTGCCCGTCTGGCCGATGGCCGTGGGGAGGTAGTCGCTGCTATTGAGCAGCTTCATCGCCGCCATCACGGGAAACCATTTTGACGTTCGTCGAGAGAAAGTACGGCATCGTCTCCCCGGCGAACTGCCATTCGCCGAACATCGCCAGATAGCCGGTCGTGGGTATTTCAAGCGAGTACTCGGCGCGGCCGTCTTCGCCGGGTGTCGCCAAATCGGCATGGATCCACCGCGCCTGGCGGAAGTCTTGCGTTTTACTGGCCGCCATCCATACCCTTACCTTTTCCGGCGCGGTATCGGTCTGCATTGCCAACGTCAGCTTGCCGTCACTGTTGGCGAACTTCCAGTCGAGCGCCGGCAGCTTGCGGCCCGATCCGTTGCGATGATGGAGCGCCGTGATGCTGCCAAGTACCCGCGGATAGTCGTTCAGTCCGTGATGGTTGTTTGGCACGTACAGCACGTATTTTTCGCCCACCAGATCGTTCCAATAGAAGTCGAGCGCGCCGAGCGCCCAGTAGGGATCGTTCGTGCCGATGATGATCAGCTTGGGCTGCTTGAGCAGCGCGCGGAAACTGTACGGATCGACGATCTCGCGCAGCGCCTGGCCCGCCTCGGTTGCCAAATGCTTGTGCAAACCGCGGTCGGTGTAGTCGTGGATCTGGCGCGAGTAGTCGCCCCACACGGCCACTTGATGCGGCAGTTGTTCGGCCAGATTGAGCGTATCGATGACCATTGGCGCGATCGACGAAACGCGCGGGTCGACCGCTCCCACCAGCCAGGTGGTCCAGCCCCGTTTGGATGCGCCGGTGACGGTGAATTCCTTGATATCCAGCGAGCACTCATCGGCGGCGAATTCGGTCACCGCATCCATCGCGCGAACCGCACTTTTAGTCATCGGCAGCAGCAGCGGCCAGGTATCGTCCTTGGTTTGCAGGAATTGCTCGAACGTGTAGGCGATAATCTGATCCTCGACCTTGCCGTCGAAGATCGGCTGATGCGGCACCTGTAACAGCACGGCCATCGGCGTTTGCAGTTGTTCGGCCAGTTCGGCGAACATCGGAGCCTCGCGCGGCAGCCGATCGTCGACCCCGGCCGGCTGGTCCAGTCCGTCGCTCCAGCGGCCCCCTTCGATAACCAGCAGGGCGTGCCGAGCGTCGGCTTTCATCGTCGACGGCTTGACGATAAACAGTTGATGCTTCCAAGTGATGCCGCGCCAAGTTTGCGAGGTGAGCGTCAGTTCGACATAAGTCCCCTTGCCGATCTTGCCTTCACGGCGCTTGGTCCAGCCGTAGCTGTCGTCCGGTTGTTCGACATAGCGGAACAAAGCGTTGTTCTCGAACTCCGCCGCACGCGCCGCCACCGGTTGAGCTGGATCATCGGCCAGCGCCGATGAAACAAGGAACAGCGAGCAGATCAGTAACGCAAGGACTGCGACGCGCATGGAAGCCTCCAGAGCAGATTAAAATGGCGGAAGTGTATGGGAATCGAACCCACCGGAGCCGTGGTTACACAACTCCCAGCGGTTTTGAAGACCGGGGCCGCCACCAGGCGTGCAAACACTTCCGTCTTGATTGTACCCTTCTCGAAGCTTGAGGTTACGCCCAATCGAGTCCGGTCGCCTCCTTGATCCGATCCTCGAACTCGCCCAAAAGCCCACCCAACACGTCCCAATGCGCGTGGCGGCGGATTTCGATGTCGCCTTGCTGATTGATCCGCACGATGCTGTCGTCCTCCATTCCGGACGATTCCAGATCGTGGACGGTAATCTCGTCGACCTGCACCAACCGGCGCAATGTTGCTCCGGTCATTTCGATGAATTTCATGGAGTCGCTCCCTGGGTTACCTTCCCAGCATACTCGAAACGTGCTGCTCTTTGCTAGCCTGCGGCGGACTTGCCCGCGACCGAATCGAGCGCGTCGCCCAGCGCAAGCAACTCTTCCACCGAAAGCTGTTCGGCTCGATGGTCGGGCCGCAAGTGCAGTTCGCTCATCACCTGATCGACCTCGGGCTTGCCGAGTTCGTTCTTGTAGGCACTGAGAATCACGCTCCGCAGGAACTTGCGGCGATGAAAAAACATACTGCGCGTGAACTCATGAAATCGCCGCGGGTCGCGAATCCGCGACCGCAAGGCGTGATCGAGTTCCAGGTGGATAATCGCCGACTCCACCTTCGGCCGAGGCCAAAACACCGACGGCGGCATGATGCGGACCAACTCCGCCCGGCACTGGCTTTGTATCCAGACGCTCAGCGCGCCGTAGTCCTTGGTACTCGGCGCGGCGACGATCCGCTCGGCCATTTCTTTTTGAATGGTGACGGTCATCGAGTGCGGCAGATTCTCCCACAGCAGCAGGTTGCTGATGACCGGCGTGGCGATATTGTACGGCAAATTCGCCGCCAACTTGAAGTGGCGATCGGGGGCCGCGGCCAGTTGGGCGTCGACCGCGTCGATCACTTCCGGCCGGTAGTTGTGCTTGTTCCGCAGCGCGTCGTGATTGATGAACACCACGTTGTCGAAGTCGGCCAACTCCTCGCGCGCCAACCGATACAACCGCTGATCGATCTCGCAGGTGACGATCGCCGCGGCTTGCAGCGCCATCAGATGGGTCAGCGCGCCGGTCCCGGTGCCGACCTCGAGTACCACGTCCTGATCGGTCAGTTCGGCCCGGTCGACCAGCAACTGCTGCAGGTTCATGTCGATCAGGAAGTTCTGACCATGCCGCGTGGCCGGCTCCAGCCCCACCTCCTTGAAGCGGCGCGTCAGGTAGGAAACCGTTTGTCGTTTCGGCTGCGACATGCTCTACGTTCTTTTCATACGACAAGCCGCGAAGGCCGCCGGTAAGGGATGCGAAGGATCGACGGTCACGGCCGCCTACCTTATCGTACTCGCTGAGCATACTTCGCTAGAAGGTCCGTCTCCAGATTGACCGCGTCGCCCGGCTGCAATAATCCAAGCGTGGTGACGCTCAAGGTATGAGGAATCAATTGTACGCTGAACCGAGCCGCTTCGACGTCGATCAGCGTCAGACTGACTCCGTCGACCGCGATCGACCCCTTGGAGACCATTTGCACCGACAGTTCCGCCGGCATGACGAACCACAAAGTCGACCACTCGGCGTCGTCCTCGCGGAGTTCCAAATGCCCCAGCCGGTCGATATGCCCGGTGACGAAGTGCCCTCCCAGCCGATCGCCGACCTTCAGCGATCGCTCCAAATTGACTTTGCCGCCACGGGAGAGCGCGCCCAGGTTGGTCCGGCCGAGCGTCTCCGGGCCGGCGTCGAAGGAGAGCGTGGGGCCGGCACAGGCCACCACCGTCAGGCAGCAGCCGTTCACGGCGATGCTGTCGCCAACGACCGCGTCGGCGACGATGATCGGCGCCTCGATGACAATCCGCTTGCCGGGCGGTTCGTCGTCGACCGCCACGACTTGCCCGAGCGTTTCGACGAGTCCGGTGAACATAGGCGGGATGCTCGAGTGGCTGCGGCTTTCAGCCGCAGCGATCGCGTTGGCTTCTGGGGCTGGAAGCCCCAGTCACGGGCACTGAAATACTGGCTAAAACATCGGCTCGGGCTTTTCCTTAAAGCTGTGCATCCACCGCAGTCCGAACAGCACCAGTGGCACGAGCACGAAACTGATTGCCGCGATCGGGATGGCGTAACCGCGGACGATAAGCAGCGAGAACGCCGCGAACAGCAGCGCGATCATGTGGGGAAAGCTCTTCTGCCCTCGCGCCAGCCGATTGAACAAGTGCGGATACGGCACGCGCGAAACCATCAGCAGCGAGACGAGCACGGCAAAAATTGGCAGAATGAGTTGAATCGCCCGATCCAACTCCGTCCCAAAGGCGAGCACCGACGAGTCCTTGCGCAAGGTGTAAAACATCAGGGCGAAGCTCGAGATCGCCGCGGCGGCGGCCGGCACCGGCAGGCCGCTGAACGTGCTATGGTCGTCTTCCTCGTCCGACTCGACGTTAAACCGCGCCAGCCGCATCGCCGCGCAAGCGACAAACGTGCCGGCGATAATCCATACCGCCTCGCGATGCAAATAGGTAAACGAGGGACACATTTTGACCAGCAAAAAAGCAGGCGCTACGCCGAACGTAACCAGGTCGCATAAACTGTCCAACTCCGCGCCGAAATTGGACGTGTTTCGCGTCAACCGGGCAACATGGCCGTCGAGCGCGTCAAAGACCATGGCCAGGAAGATCAGCATGCCACAGAGCATCATGTTGTGAACAGGATTCGCGGGGTCAAAAGCCCCGACCACATAGCCCGGATTGAACGACTCAAAACCGGCCGACAACGGGGCATCGATCGACTGAGGCGCTTCCACTCGTGCTGCGACGGCGATCGCAAAGAAACCGCACAGCAGATTGCCCAGTGTGAACATAGTCGGCAAGACGGCGACTGTACGAAGTCTTTTCATTTTGAATCTCGACAACGACTCATTCCTTATCGGGCTGTAATCGGCAACGCCCGATTTTATGTAACTTTATACCGTGAACGAAACAGGGCGGCTACAACAGGCAACAATGCCCAGCCGCTCGCTTCTAGGGGTTGGCGACTTCCCGAGGGTGATCGGCGGCCGGGTCCAGCGGAAACCTGGCCATGACGGTCGAACCAGCGTGGATCTTCTGCCCCACTTCGACTTCGATCACCAATCCTGGTTCATCGGGCAGGATCAGTTCAGTACGTGAGCCGAGTTTGATCATT
>JBBDLY010000195.1:2832-5320 GCA_040878585.1 Pirellulales bacterium | reverse complement strand
TTGCACATCATCGGCACCGAACGCCACGAGGCCCGCCGCATCGACTTGCAGTTGCGCGGACGCAGCGGCCGGCAAGGCGATCCGGGCAGCAGCCGCTTCTATCTTTCGCTGGAAGACGATCTGATGCGGATCTTTGCCGGCGAATGGGTCAAGAACGTGCTCACTCGTCTCGGCATGCAGGAAGGCGAGGCGATTGAAAGTAAGATGGTTTCCCGCCGCATCGAGGGCGCGCAGAAGAAGGTCGAGGAGAAGAACTTCGAGATTCGCAAGAATTTGCTCGAATACGACGAGGTGATGGACGAGCAGCGCAAGCGGGTATACAACTACCGCCAGGCGATTCTCGACGGTGCCAACGGAAAGCAGTTGATCGTCGACATGATCGAGTCGCAAGTCGACGAAACGCTCGACCAACTGCTCGACCGCGACTACGCCGCCGAGAGCTTTGCCACCTGGGTCGGCAATCAACTGGGCGTGGAGTTCGACGCGAAGGACTTCCGGGGAGTCGACTACGAAGAAGCCGATCGCCTGGCCAAGGACGAAGCGGAACGGATGGCCGAGAGCCAGGTGCTCGACGCCATCGACGAGAATCTGCCCGACGGCGAGGACGCCTCCGAATGGAACTGGGCGGCGCTAGCCAAGTTCGTCAATACCAAGTGGCAACTGTCGGTTCGCGACCGCGATTTGAAGAAGCTCGGCCGCGAGGCGGTTTCGACCTTTCTAATCGACAAGGCTCGCGAAGCGATCCTCCGCGCCGACCTGTCCGACGGGGCCAAGTTCCTCGAAGAGAATTACGGCGTCAAGTCGGCCGTCCGCTGGGTCCGCGACAAATTCGGCATCGAGTTGGACGAGGCCGAGTTTAGCACGATCGAGCCGCCGGAATTCAAACGCCGGGTGCTGGAGTTGGCGATCGCCGCCTACAACGAGAAGGAGATCGAGTATCCGGTCATGGCCGGCGCGTATCATTTCTCCAAGGCGGACTCCTCGGGCAATCGCCGCTACGACCGCGAGGGGCTCGTTAGCTGGGCGCGGGAGCGATTCGGCGTGGAGCTGTCGCTGGAGGACGTCAAGAACAAGCAACGCGACGATCTGTTCGACCTGTTGATCGAGAAGAGCCGCGAGAACAACGTCCGTGCGGACCAAGCCTTGATCGAGGCTCGCCAGCATGTCGACGCCGTGTTCAGCGGGGTGACCACCGAAGACGCCATGGTCCGCGAGTTCGGCGACCGCGACAAACTCGACGCCGCCGTGCGGTGGGCGGAAGAGAACTTCCAGGCCAAGCTCGACCACAACATCCTGCTCGACTTCAATCACAAGCAGCTCAGCGATCGGTTCTCGATGGTGGTCGAGGACCACTTCCGCCCCGAGATGCGGCGGATGGAACGGTCGCTGGTGCTCAACATTCTCGACGGCGGCTGGAAGGATCATCTGCTGGCGATGGACCACCTCCGCAGCAGCGTCGGCCTGCGAGGCTACGCCCAGGTCGATCCCAAGGTCGAGTACAAGCGCGAAGGAATGCGCACCTTCGAGCAGATGTGGAATTCGATCAAGTCGCGGGTCACCGATTTGATTTTCCGGATGGAGCAACTGGACGAGGGCTTCGTCGGCTCCACGTGGGTCGAGACCGAAGCCAAGCACCAGTCGGCCCCCTCGGCCGCCGAGATGGCGGCCGGCGAGCAATCGGGCGCGGATCAAAGCGACAAAAAGCCCGAGCCGATCCGCAACCGCGAGGAAAAAGTCGGCCGCAACGAACCGTGCCCCTGCGGCAGCGGCAAGAAGTACAAACAGTGCCACGGCAAACGGGGCGGCGCCGCGGCGTGAAGGAATCGCCTGCTACAATCTGAAATCTGAAATCTGAAATCTGAAAACAATGGCAAGGACGCCTATGTTCGGATGGATGCTCAACATTGTCTACGCCGGCCTGCTGCTGGCGGTTTCCCCATGGCTGCTCTACTGCGCCCGCACCAAGGCCAAGTATCGCGAAGGCTGGGGCGCCAAGCTGCTCGGCCGCGCGCCGCCCGTTTCTCGTCTGCCGGGCGAGCAGGTGGTGTGGTTTCACGCGGTCAGTGTGGGCGAGGTAAAGCAGCTCGACGTGCTGTTCCGCGAGATTGAGCGACGGCGGTTGCCGTGGCGGTGCGTCGTCTCGACCACGACCAAGTCGGGCTACGACCTGGCGCGGAGAAGCTATCTCGACAAGACCGTTTTCTATTGTCCACTCGACTTCACATGGGCGGTCGCCCGTGCGCTGCGGCACATCCAACCCGATATGCTGGTGCTGGCCGAACTGGAGCTTTGGCCCAATCTGATCCGTGCCGCCAGCGGCCGGGGCGTCGCGGTGGCGATCGTCAACGGACGGCTCAGCGAGAGGAGCTTCCGCGGCTACCACCGGCTGCGATGGATGATCGCCCCCTTGCTACGGCGGCTATCCCTGGTGGCGGCGCAAACTTCGGAGTATGCCGATCGCTTCGAACGGCTGGGGGTTCCCGCCGAC
>JBBDLY010000195.1:0-2732 GCA_040878585.1 Pirellulales bacterium | reverse complement strand
GACCGCCGGCTATCGTTTGTCCGCCGCAGCCAACTCGACGCCAAGGACGAGGCTGCCCAGCAGCAAGTAATTTTGGTCGACACGATCGGCGAGCTGACCGACTGGTGGGCGCTGGCCGACGTGGCCTTCGTCGGCGGCAGCCTGGCCAGCGGCCGGGGGGGTCAGAACATGATCGAACCGGCCGCTTATGGCGCGGCGGTATGCTTCGGCCCCGATACGGGCAATTTTCGCGACGTGGTCGAGAACCTGCTGGCCCGTGACGCGGCGGCGGTCGTGCATCACGCCGAGGAGTTGACCGCCTTCGTTCGGCAGATGCTCAGCGATCGGGCCGCAGCAGCGGCCCGCGGCGCGCGGGCCGCTGAGTACGTCGCCGGCGGGCGCGGCGCCACGATTCGCACCGTCGACGCGCTAGAGACAATCCGAACCGCCCGCGTCCAAGCAACACCCCTGCGTCCCGCGGCGTGATAACGCCCGTTTCTGGACGCCAAGCCAGTGGCGCTGTATTATATATCAACGGACTGGATGGGAAACCCATGCCGTATTACGAGTTTATATGGGATGAAGAGCCTGGCGGCAATGTTGAGCATATCGCGGAAAACGGCCTGTCGCCTGAGGACGTTGAAGAAGTGATGTTTTTTCCCGTTGGCTTCGATGTTAGCCGTTCGACTGGCCGCCCTGTTGCGTTTGGTTTCACTCCGGACGGTCGATATATTTTGATCGTGTATGAACAAATCGATGAGGTCACGATTCGTCCGATTACAGCATACGAGGTGGAGGAATAGCGATGACCGAAGAGCGGGGAAAGCGAATTTATCGTCCGGCAACTGCGGAAGAACGCCAGCGAGATGCCGAAGTACGAGAGCAGATCGCTAATGAGCTTCCAGAAATTCGACGCCGTGCAAGGGTCAGGCTCGCCTTGCTCAAGAAGGAAGGCACGCCCCTGCGGCAAGTTCTAACTGCGTTACGCACGGAGCGGGAACGTCAAGGGTTGAGCCTTGCGGATATCAATGAGCGGACTGGGATCGACCGGGCCGCGCTTTCCCGGTTGGAGAACAACCAAGAGGCGAACCCTACCCTGGCCACTTTGGAGCGTTACGCACAGGCCGTGGGCAAGCACTTGATCGTGCTATTGTCGGAACCGACCAACTGAACCAACGCGCAACGGGAATCGGCCCACGGCAAATCGGCTCGCGGCATCGGTTGCCACCGCGCCCGTGAATTCGCTATACTTTAGGCTTCCATTCGAGCGACCCGTCGGCGGCGGTCGACCGCCTCCCGCTGTATCGCTCGCATCCACGGCCCGGCAGGGGCAAACACCAATCGCAATCGTCCAGGGAGGCCACACGTGGCAAGCGGCAAGTATCTGTTTACGAGTGAATCAGTCAGCATGGGACATCCGGACAAGCTGGCCGATCAGATTTCCGACGGCATTCTCGACGCGCTCTTCGCCCAGGATCCCAATTCCCGCGTCGCCTGCGAAACGATGGTCACCACCGGCATGGTCGTAATCGCCGGCGAGATCACCACCGAAGCGTACGTCGACATGCAGAACGTCGTCCGCCATGTGATTCGCGACGTCGGCTATACCGACTCGGCCATGGGCATCAGCGCCGATCATTGCGCGGTGCTGATCGCCATCGACGAGCAAAGTCCCGACATCGCCATGGGGGTCAACGACGACGCCACGGCCGGCAAGGACGTGGGCGCTGGGGATCAAGGGCTGATGTTCGGCTACGCTTGCAACGATACGCCCGAGCTGATGCCGCTGCCAATCGCATTGTCGCACCGCATTCTCAATCGGCTGACCGAAGCGCGGCAGCAGGGCGAAGTCGACTGGCTGCGCCCCGACAGTAAGAGCCAGGTAACCGTCGAGTTCGACGGCGACAAACCGGTCCGCATCGACACGGTGGTGGTCTCCACGCAACACAGCCCCGACGTGACCAACGACGAGATTCGCAGCTTCATCATCGAAAAAGTCGTCAAGCCGGTATTGCCGCCGGCAATGGTCAGCGACGACATCACCTATCACATCAATCCCACCGGACGCTTCGTCGTCGGCGGACCGCACGGCGATTGCGGGCTGACGGGACGCAAGATCATCGTCGACACCTACGGCGGCTGGGGCCGTCACGGCGGCGGGGCGTTCAGCGGCAAGGATCCGACCAAGGTCGACCGCAGCGCCGCCTACATGGCCCGGCACGTGGCCAAGAACATAGTCGCCGGCGGGCTGGCCGATCGTTGCGAGGTGCAGTTGGCCTACGCCATTGGCGTTTCCCAACCAGTGAGCGTGCATGTCGACACCCAAGGCACCGGCAAGGTCGACGACGGACGGATTTGCGAGGCTTTGCGGGAGTTTTACGATCTTTCGCCGCGGGGCATCATCGAGTATCTCGAACTGCGCCGTCCGATCTATCGCAAGACGGCCGCCGGCGGACACTTCGGTCGCGACGAGCCGGAGTTCACCTGGGAAAAAACGGACCGTGCCCAGGAATTCGCCGACGCCGTGCAGGCCACGGCCGTCGCCACTTAATGATGCTTTACTTACCTGTGCGGTGTCCCACGGATGGAAAAGTCAACCGCCTTGTATCGTGAGCAAGCGGTCCGTCGCCGCAAGCACGACTGGCGGCCGGTGGTCGGCCCGTCGCGCGGTGCGGCCGGCGTTGCGCTGGTGATTGGCTCGGTATTGCTAGCGACGTTTCTCCTCTGGCGTCGCATGGCGGGCGAACTCGGCG
>JBBDLY010000194.1:0-5330 GCA_040878585.1 Pirellulales bacterium | reverse complement strand
CCACGTTAGGGGGTCCTAGTGGCGATGATTTCTTCGATGTCTACGTGATCTTCGACACCAACGCCGGATGGCAAGACGCCTCTGCTCCCGACGGTCCAAGATGGAATTTCCACGGCAATCCGGCGGGTCGAAGGTGGAAAGACAGTGGTGGTACCGACCTTGCTATTGCCACCAGCAACGTAGAAGTTCCGACGCTTGGCGGATTAGGCACGCCTGGACAAGGATACGCTTTGACGCCCATCGATTCGATCAACCAGACCAGCTACACGCCGGGTGACGTGATTGCCGTCACGATCCCTGAATCCGTGCTGCAAAACTGGATCGACGGAACGAACGCGGGCTTGCTATTTCGAAAGCGCGATGAAGATGGGTCCGATAATCCAGGCAGGCTTGCGTTTTACAATGCAGCGGCCGCCGGTATTGCCACTCGCCCGCTGTTGGAGTTGGAGTTTGCGGTCGTGAGCGAACCATCGACTGGCGGTTTAGGATTGCTTGCCTTAGTCGCATCGGCCGCGATTGCGTTTCGCCATTGGAAAAAGCAGGGCATCAAAGTTGTCAGGTAACGTTTACGGTAGGAGCCGGACTGCCAGCCTTGGCGACCCAACCTGGAACGCGTCCCACGCCAAGGTGGCCGGCAAAAATGCAATCAGCACGGTCACTAAGTTGCAAGGAGAGTTTGGGGCTGTGGGTTGTTTTGGGCCAAGATCGTATTTCTAACTGGCCCCTCGGGACGGCGATGTCCCGCCACTAGGAAACGAGAAACCTATCCATGAAACGACACGGTTTTACGTTGGTCGAGCTGTTGGTGGTGATCACCATCATCGGCATTCTCATCTCGCTGCTGCTGCCGGCCGTGCAGGCGGCTCGCGAAGCGGCCCGACGTGTGCAATGCGGCAACAACCTCAAGCAGCTTGGCATCGCTGTGGCCAGCTACGACTTCACGCACGGCTCGCTGCCGCCGGGGGCCATTCACTCCGGTACGCAATATAGTAATCCGGCGAATCACCACATGAACTGGGCGATTGCCATTCTGCCGATGCTGGAACAGCAGAATCTGTACGACCAGTACGATCAAGCAGTCTATAACTCGCACCCCAACAACCGGGCTGTGCTGCGGACCTTCCTGCCGACCATGACCTGTCCCACCGATGTTCACGCCAACCGTTTGCTCGTGCCGACGCAAGTTCCCTCGGTCGGCCCCGAGGGGATCGCGACCGGCAGTTACAAAGGCGTCTCCGGCACACGGTGGGGGACGACGAACGGGTTCTTCGACTACCCCGGATTTTCGGCGCAGATGGAAGCCAACAAACAGTTCCGCGGTCCCTTTCACCTGATCGGCACCAACGGAATGAGCACGACGAAGATGGCCAACGTCAAGGATGGCGCCTCGAACACGCTGATGATCGGCGAGTATCATACGACCGAGTCCCAGTTTCTGCAGGCCACGGGGACCACCTTCTGGGCGAGCACGCATTCGTTTCATAATCTTGGCGCGCCACAGCCGGAGTCGTTGCACCGCTGGCCCGACTATGACCGCTGCATGCAGTTCACAGGCAACCAGCACTTCCGCTGCGACCGCAATTTCGCCAGCCTGCACGCCGGCGGGCAGATTCAGTTCGTGTTCTGCGATGGTTCCGTCCGCGGCATTAATCCCAACATCGACGGCGTCGTATATACCGGAATGGCGACGATTACCGGCGGTGAAATCTCCGCGGGGGGTATGTAAATGCGAACGTTTCGTAGAATGATCTTCCAAGGCCGCTCGTCCCTGACCGGCGCCGTCACTTGGCCGTTGTTGTTGGTCATTGCGAGCGGTTGCGGCCGTGAAAGCTTTTCCGTTGCGCCGGTCTCCGGCCTCGTTACCCTCGACGGCCAGCCACTGCCGGACGCCCGTGTGGCCTTCGAACCGATTGCGCCGCCGGGCGAAATGCTGGCCGGCTTCGGGTCGTACAGCAAGACCGATGCGGAAGGTCGCTATACGCTGTCGACCATTGACGAACAATCAGGCGCGGTCGTGGGGCGGCACCGCGTCACGATCAGCACCGCCGTCACCCCGCCCCGCGGCAACAATGCCGACGACGTACAGCCCGCCGGCGAGAAAGTTCCTGCCCGCTATCACGACGGCCGCGAGCCGCTGGAGTTCATGGTGCCCGAGGGCGGAACGGAGAACGCCGATCTCGCCATGACCTCCATCGAACCGGTAAATTGAGCTTCGAGTGCGCTTGCACTCCTGATCCGACCTCCTCTGACTTCAAAATGCACTAGGGTACCCGCATGATCCTTTATGATTCAGTCCGCACTTGTTTGTTCCTCGCGATTGTGCTCTGTACGTCGTTCGCGAGGCCGGTCGTCGCCGACCCTTCCCGGCCCAACATCGTCGTCATCTATGCCGACGACCTGGGCTACGGTGACGTGACGTGCTACAACCCCAACGGCAAGCTGCCGACCCCGCACATCGACAAGCTCGCGGCCCAGGGCATGCGATTTACCGACGGTCACTCCAGCAGCGGGGTCTGTACGCCGTCGCGCTACACGCTGTTGACAGGACGATATCACTGGCGGACCCGCCTCCAGCGCGGGATCGTCGCTTTGTGGGAGCGGCCGCTGATTGATGCAGATCGGCGCACCGTCGCGGGCATGCTCCAGGATCGCGGGTACACCACGGCCTGCATCGGCAAGTGGCACCTGGGCTGGGACTGGCCACGGCAACGCGACCGCAAGGGGATCGACTTCACCAAACCGATCAAGGGCGGACCGACGGCAGTCGGGTTCGACAGCTACTTTGGTACCGACGTTCCCAACTGGCCGCCCTTTTGCTTCATCGAGGACGACCGCACGATCGGCATCCCCAACTCCAGGCTGCCTGCATCGCAGATGCGCGAACACTGGGCGAGTAAGCAGGGCCCGGCTGTCGAGAACTGGGATCTGCGGAACGTGCTGCCGACATTGACCGACCGCGCGGTGGCGTTCATCACGGAGTCGGCCAAGAGCGATGACCCGTACTTTCTCTACATGCCGCTGACCAGCCCGCACACGCCCCTGGCGGTCAACGATCCGTGGAAGGGCAAGAGCGGGTTGGGCGGGTACGGCGACCTCGTACTGGAGACCGACGCGATGGTCGGCCGGGTGCTCGAAGCGATCGAAGCCAGCGGCGAGGTTGACAACACCCTCGTGCTATTCACCAGCGACAACGGCTGCGCCCCGTACATCGATGTAGGGAAGTTGGAGGAGCAGGGGCACTACCCGAGCGGCCCGCTGCGCGGGTACAAATCGGACGTCTTCGAGGGTGGGCACCGCGTGGCGTTCATCGTCCGCTGGCCCGGCGTCGTCGAGCCCGGCACGGTCAACCACCAGCTCGTGCATCAGGCGGACCTGATGGCCACGTACGCCGCGATCGTCGGGTACGATCTGGCCGACGACGAGGGCGAGGACAGCGTTAGCTTCCTACCGCTGCTGCGAGGCTCGGAGGAAACAGTGCGCGAGACGGCGATCAGCCAGGGCGGCAACGGGCTGATGTCGATTCGCAGCGGCGACTGGAAGCTGATCTTCGGCATTGGCTCCGGCGGTTGGACCAAGGATATAGCCGAGACGCCCGGCCAACTCTACCACCTCGCTGACGACATCGGTGAGACGAAGAATCTCTATGCGGAGCGCCCGCAGACCGTCTCGGAGCTGACGGCGATTATGCAGCAGCAAATCCGTAACGGCCGCAGCACCCCGGGCGAGCGACAGGAGAACGACGTGCCGGTACGCTGGAATCGAATCCAGCAGTGAACCGCCGGGTCACCGTTACCCAATCAGAGGCACGCCGCAGAAGGGCCTTCCGGCAGCCTGTTTTTTGTTTCGCAAAGGGGTGGCTAAGGGGGACTCGAACGCCCGGCCGCTGGGACCACAATCCCGCGCTTTGACCCCTAACCTTCTGACACGTTGTTTCTGCCTTCCCGTGATAAAACCATGGTTTCGCACCGTTACTATAGGTGAGCAGGCCTACAGCTAGCTTGGCTTGGAGCTGCGCACTCCGGGGTAGGCGTGGCTTGCGTGCGGTCGTTTTCTACAAAACCGGGCTGAGTTTGCCTGACAGCCGGTCGTTGACAGCGGTTAAGCCGGATTCGATAATCGACGACGTCCCGCCTTGGTTTCCACCCTGGATGTTGTCCTTCCACCCCGCTACGGCAGCCCGGCCACGTCGGAGCTGACGTTCGAGGTAAAACCTGGCCGCGATAACGTCGCCCGCTTGGAACTGCGTTCCCAAGTACCTTGAGCCTCAGTCTCGGATCCCCGAAAGATACGCCAATCCCGAAACCAGCGGACTTGCCTTCACGGTCGAACCGGGCGATAATGAGTGCCTGTTGTCACTCGAAGAATCCGGATATGTGATGTTGCGATAACTTGCAAAGGAGCCACCATGCCGCAAAGCGACAAGTACGCCCTAATCCTGCCTCGCCGCAAATTTCTGTGCGCCGCGGGCGCAGGGTTGTTGCTGCCGATGGTGCCGCGGACGGTTGGGGCTAAGGGGACGAACGACGATGGATCGCTGACGTTCCTGGTCACCGCCGATCCCCAGATCAACATCCCCAAGTGGGGCACCGCTGGGACGGAAGAGACGATCGACGCCATGAATCGGATCGCGGGCACACCGTTCCCCTTCGGGGGCGAAGTCGGCGAGCCGGTGGGAGTGATCGTCGCCGGCGACCTTGTCGACACGCTCGACAACCCCGAGAACTGGAAGCGATACAAGAGTTTTTACCACCCGCAAGGCAAGTCCCGGCTGAGGTTTCCTGTCTATGAAGGCATCGGCAATCACGACCTGACATCGAAGCAGAAGTTCGGCGAGTTCAACCCGCTGCAACGCGAGTTCATCAAACGGAACAAGCAGCGGCCCGGCGAGCTGATCTTCTGCGACAACACCTACCACTATGCCTGGCAATGGGCCGGCGTACACTTCGTCCAGTTGAACCTGTTTCCCGGCAACGACCACCGCCCAGTCTACGACAGGCGCGCCCCGTGGAACGATCCCAAGCGCAGCCTCGACTTCCTCAAACACTATCTCGACAAACACATCGACGACACTGACACGCCCATCGTCCTCACCTGGCACTACGGCTTGCGCGGATGGGGCCTCGAAAAATGGTGGACCACCGAAGACCTCGACCGGCTGGCAAAGGCCATCGAAGGCTACCACATCGTGCTCATCCTCCACGGCCACGAGCACTCGTTCGCACGCTACCGGTGGCAGGGCTACGACGTGATCATGTCCCCCTCGCCCCAGCGCGACCGAGACCCCAAGCAGCCCGAGGTCCCCAGCAAACCCAAGGGGTTCCTCGTCTTTC
>JBBDLY010000193.1:0-1064 GCA_040878585.1 Pirellulales bacterium | reverse complement strand
CATTGGGCGGCCAATTCGGCCACTTTTTCGGGATGCTCCTCGGCCAGGTTGTGCATCGTCGATAGACGATGAGTGCTTGTAAAAAAAGGCCGGCGACGTTCAAAGTTCCTCGATCCGGGCCTTGAGTCGGGCCAGCGCCTGTTGATTGACGCAATAGCAGACTTTCGGTCCCTCGATCTCTCCCTCGATCAAACCGGCCTCCTTGAGAATCTTCAGGTGCTGCGACACGGTCGACTGGGCGAGCGTCAGTTGATCGACGATCTCGCCGCACACACAAGCTGACCGAGCCAGCAGAATCCGCACGATACGGGCTCGGGCAGGATGCGCCACGGCCCAGGCCAACTGGGCCAACTCGGCATCCGCCCGGTCGCTCTTGGGCACCGGCCGCGCTCGCTGCTCCGATTCGGTCAAGCATTTCCTGGACTTCATCCCCGGCACCTTTCATCGCCCATCGACGATCATCCATCCTAGTCTAAGTCGACCGATTGTCAAAGGCTCCCTGTGTGTTGCGAGGTGCGCGGAAGGGGGGCCACGGCCGCAGCCCGACCTGCCTGCCCCGCAAGTTTTTTTCCGAACCGGCTGACAAGGAGAGATTGACCGATCACCTTGCCGATGGCAGCTCCCAATGAAGACTACGGCACGGCGATGCCGAGCTTCTCTTCTTCCTCTTCCTGGATGATGATCCGGGGGGTGACCATGAGCATCAGGCTTTGCGAATCGCGGCCGATGCCCACGTTCTTGAACAGCCGCGAAACATACGGCACCTTGGCCAAGAACGGCACGCCCAATTCGGTGCGGCCCTCGCGGAGCCGCTTGATGCCGCCCAGCAGCACCGTGCCGCCGTCGGGCACGCTGACCGTGGTAGTCACCGTGGTAAAGGCGAACGTCGGCAACTGAATGGTGGTGCCTTCGGTAAAGTTGGTCCGATCGGAGGTCTCGCTGGTCGTGTCGCCGGCGTCGTTGAAGTCTTCCGAATCGCTGCTGGTGCTGTCGGTGCGGCCGGTGAAGGTGAACTCCTTTACGTCTTGAATCTGGCTGAAGAACGGCACCAGCGTGAGCCGCAC
>JBBDLY010000192.1:0-1064 GCA_040878585.1 Pirellulales bacterium | reverse complement strand
TCGCCGCGGGCGGCACGTAGCGCGCACTCCAGCGCCGTCTCCGCCGTGAGTTGATAGCCGCTGGGCGTGGTCATCACAGCTTGCTTCTCGTTTCCTTCATCGTCGTAGACGCGGCCCCAGAAGTGGACGCGCGACTTGGCGCGATCGGCGTCGCTGGGGCCAGGCACACGGCGCTCGATCAGCTTCTTGCCGAGCGGGATCACGCCGGGCAGCTTCAATAGCGGCGCGAGCCAGCGGAAGCGGCGGATGGCGTCGATCTGCTTCTTTGGCACGGCCGTGAAGACGGTGATGTTGCCGATGCCGGTCGAGTAGTACGCGCTGGCGACGTCCCCCCAGGGGATCGCCATCGTCCAAAACTTCCGCGCACCAAAGTCGATCTCACGCACCTCGTGCGCCGCTGGCACGCGAATGATTTGTCCCGCGCGGCGGACGCGGCCGCCGTCGGGCATGTTCTCGAACATCGTCTTGGCCGTGCCAGGGCTGATCGACTCCATGCCCGCGAAGGCCAGCTCCAGATGCGTCGCCGACGGCAACTCGGCGGCCAGCTTCGCGGCCAGGCAGTCGCTAGGGACCACGTCAAAGCCGACGGCCGGCATCAGGGCGACGCCTGCTGTCTTCGCTGCTGCATCAAGCCCATGCGCATGCTCGATCACGCTAATCTCGCCGGTAATGTCGAGATAGTGGACTCCCGCTTGCAGGCAGGCCGCCATCATCGGCGCCGCAGTGGCCGAAAACGGCCCGGCGCAATGCAGCACGGCGGAGAAGCCGGCAAGGTGCTCGGCAATGCTGGCGGCCGAGTCGAGCGAAAACGCGAGTCCGTCTAAACCGGTTTCAGCGGTGATCGTTTTGAGCTTCTCGGCATTACGGCCGGCCAGCGTCGGCGACAATCCGCGCTCGGCCGCCAGCCGGGCAATCAGCCGGCCCGTATAACCGTAGGCGCCGTAGATAAGTAGTGAGTCGTTCAATGTAAGGCCCGCGTATAGGGGAATGACGAATGTCGAAATCCGAATGACGAAGAAATGTCGAATGTCGAATGACGAACTGTTCAGGCTTCGTCATTCTGG
>JBBDLY010000191.1:0-1065 GCA_040878585.1 Pirellulales bacterium | reverse complement strand
TTCGCGGTTAGAGCTGCGAGCTGATCGGCGGCGGACTTTTAGCGCACGCCGTTCGGTCGTATAATCGGGCAAGCCACGGCGGTGCAATACCTTATGGCGTAGGTGTCAGGATGAACAAGGCAACCAAGATCCGCCTGGGCGCGGTCAACTATCTGAATACCCGGCCGCTGGTCTATGGACTCGAACGGCGCGCGCCGAATATCGATCTGGTGTTCGATTTGCCGAGCCGACTTGCCGACGGGCTGGCGGCGGGCGTCTTCGACGTAGCCCTGATTCCTTCGATTGAGCTATTTCAAGACCCCAGCTATCGCACGGTCTCGAACGTCTGCATCGGGTGCCGCGGCCCTGTGTTGAGCGTCAAGCTGTTCAGCCACGTCGCGGTGGACAAGATTCGCACGCTCTATCTCGATGAGGGGTCCCGCACCAGCGCCGCGTTGGTGCAGATACTGCTGGCGGAGCGATTCGGCGTCCGTCCGCTGCTGCGAACCTTGCCGATCAACGCCTCGGTCGATTCCAGTTTATTGGCCCCCGGCGAGTCCGATGCGGTGTTGCTGATCGGTGATCGCGCCATTCACAGTCCGCCGGGGCGGTTCGCGGTGGTATGGGACTTGGGCGACGAGTGGCTGCAATGGTCGGGCTTGCCGTTTGTATTCGCCATGTGGACCGCTCGGGCCGGGGTGGAGCTGGGCGACCTGGACGTCGCCTTGGAACAATCGCGAGACGACGGCCTAGCCCACGTCGACGAGATCGCCCACGCGGAGGCGGCCAAACTGGGACTCACCATGCCGCAGTGCCGCAGCTACCTGTTGGACAACTTGAACTTTGAATTCGGCCCCCGCGAGCGGCGCGGGTTGAGCCTGTTTTACCAGAAGGCCGCCAGCCTCGGACTGGCGCCGCTAGGAGTCGACCTTGGATACGAAGATTGCGAAGTTGCTCGATAAGTCGGCCGCCGGCGAACGCCTTTCGCCCGCGGAGGGGCTGCGCCTGTTGGAGTCGCATGATCTCTCGGCCATCGGTCGCGCCGCCGACGAGGTCACGCGGCGTCTGCACCCGGAAAGCTATCGC
>JBBDLY010000190.1:0-1067 GCA_040878585.1 Pirellulales bacterium | reverse complement strand
TGGGACCATTGTCCCGTCCGGCCGTAGCGGAATTCACCAGAATTCCGACGCACCCATCTTGTGGCTACGGAACTCTCCGCGAGTTCCGCTACGCGTATGTCCGGACGGGACAATGGTCCCATCCTACTTTTCTAGCGGCCCCTTCAATGCACGCTGGACGCGGCACTTGAGGATCGGGCAGTGCGTCAATACTTGATCAGGCTCACTACGTCGTATTGCTGGATTCGCTCGGCGCCTTTGAGATCGCTTAGTTCGATCAGGAACGCACAGGCCGCCACGTGTGCGCCCGATTGTTCGACCAACTTGCAGCAGGCGTCGATCGTGCCGCCGGTGGCGAGCAGGTCGTCCACGACCAGTACGTTCTGCCCGGCGGCGGCGCAGTCGGTGTGGACTTCCAGCGAGTCGGTGCCGTATTCCAGTTCGTAGTGGAAGGCGTGCGTGTCGAACGGCAGTTTGCCCGGCTTGCGAATTGGTATGAACCCCGCGCCCAGTTCGATCGCCAGCGGCGTGGCGAAGATGAATCCCCGCGCCTCGGCCGCCGCGACCAGATCGATCGGCCGGCCGCGGAATCGATCGGCCAGTTGGCGAACCGCTTCGCGCAGCGCCTCGGGCGAGGCCAACAGAGGCGTAATGTCCCGAAACTGAATGCCCGGCTTGGGAAAGTCGGGAATCGTGCGAATGTATTGGCGCAGATCGAGCTTGGTTTGGTCGGACACGTGAGCTTCCAGTCTTCGGTCGAGTCTCAAAGCGTAGCTGAACTCGCCAAGAGTTCAGGGCGAAACAGTTCGCACCGCGCTTGTAAGTTTGGATCGAACGGCGTGCATCGGAATTCTGGCGAATTCCGCTACGGTTGCTGCTAATGCTTGCTGCGGGGTTCTTGCAGGCTGGCGGCCAGTTTGCCCAGCGCCTCGGTCTCGATCTGCCGTACCCGTTCGCGGGTCAGGCCGAGCGATTCGCCGATCTCCTTGAGCGTGCGAGGTTCGTGGTCGTTCAGTCCGAATCGCATCCGCAGCACGGTCGCTTCGCGTTGGTCCATCGTTTCGAGCATCGCCATTATGTGGCGGAGG
>JBBDLY010000189.1:0-5376 GCA_040878585.1 Pirellulales bacterium | reverse complement strand
TCGACCATCTCGTCGACGCACAGGCGCTGGATCCCGAACACCGCGACCGCCGCGGTTGAGCACAGGCGTGTAGATCATCGTCGTGTGAACGTTCTCTGGGCCGAGAAGTTCCTCCACTGTGCGGATGCCCTAGCCATCAGCGTGCAGCCTCGCGATTTTGTCAATGCGCGTGATGCGGCTAATCGTAACCCCTGAAACGTGGGGGAGTCAATTCCGCGGGCGGTTTTGGTTCGCTTGGGTCGGTGCCGCTTCCCAACCTAGCAGTTTAGCCGTAGCGGAACTCGCCAAGAGTTCCGACCGCGTCCCGTTGCAGGCGCTTTCTCCACTTCCTCTGAATTCTTGGCGAATTCAGCTACCTCTCCGCTCTTGCTTGCCCGAGAGGGGCATATCGTTGTATCCTGTAAGAGTTCCCACATTAGGACAAGCCGCAAGAATCCACTGCTGAGGGCAGCAGTGGCACCCGCGCGGGCCAGCCGATGGGCGTTCCGCGCCGACGAGTGCCTGCAGCAAGCAGCTTCACCCCACCTGACACACTCCCAACGCCAACGAGAGACTCCATGAAAAGCCATCCAGCTACCGTTCGCGTACTAACTGTCCGCCGCTCCTGCCGTTTGATTCTGCTGATCGCCGCGACCGTCGCCTTCGCCGCGCTGGCATTGATCGGTTCAGTTGTCATGGCCGCGGAACCCAATCCGCACCAGTGGACCAATTGGCGCGGCCCCAGCTACGACAACAGCTCGGCCGCGACCAACTTGCCCGATACATTCGACCCGGACGGCGGCGAAGGGAGCAACCTGATCTGGAAGAGCGAGGCGCTGGCCACCCGCAGCACGCCGATCGTGATGAACGGCAAGCTCTACACGCTGGCGCGCCACAATGCCGAGACACCGACCGAAGCCGAAAAAGTAATCTGCGCCGACGCCGCCACCGGCGAGATACTGTGGGAAAACATCTTCAACGTCTATCTGTCCGACGTGCCCGACACCCGCGTCGCCTGGAGCAACGTGGTGGGCGATCCGGAAACGAATCGCATCTACGCGCAAGGCGTGTGCGGGTTGTTCCAATGCATCGACGCCGAGACGGGCAAGACAATCTGGAGCCGCTCGCTGCACGAGGAGTTTGGCCTGCTGTCGACCTACGGCGGACGCACCAACACGCCGATCCTGGTTGACGATCTGGTCATCATCAGCGCCGTGACGATCGGCTGGGGCGAGACGGCGCGACCGGCGCACCGTTTCTGGGCGTTCGACAAGAGCAACGGCGAAGTGGCATGGTACAACGGCACCGCGCCGCTGCCGGACGACACCACCTACGGCACGCCCGCGGTGGCCGTGATCGACGGTGAATTGCAGATGATTTTCGGTTCCGGCGACGGGCATGTGTGGGCCTTCCAGCCGCGGACCGGCCGGCCGATCTGGAAGTACGAACTGTCGCTGCGCGGCTTGAACACCAGTCCGCTGGTGCGCGGCAACATCGTTTACACCGGCCAGAGCGAGGAGAACGCCGACAACCCCACGCAAATGGGCGCCATGCTGGCCATTGACGCCACGACCGCGGGCGAGATGAATGAGCAAGGGGTTCGCGATCTCACGCAAAGCGGCGCGGTGTGGCGGATTCCGGAGAAGATGGTGGGGAAATCCTCGCCGCTGATGGTCGGCGACCAGCTAGTGGGCCTGGAAGACAGCGCCACGCTGCTGGTGTTCGATCCCGAGTCGGGCGAACAGATCGGCCGGCAGAAACTGGGCACCATGCAGCGGAGCACGCCGCTGGTGGCCGACGGCAAGATGTACGTCTTCACAGTCAATCAGCGGGGCTACATCTTGGAAGTGAAAGACGGCGAGGTCGAGATCCTGCATCGCACGCGGTTCCCCCGCGGTTATGAAAGCCACGGTTCGCCGATCTGCGCCAACGGGCGGATCTTTATTCCGACGACCGGCGCAATGTACTGCATTGGGCTGCCAGATTGGGAAGCCAATGAGGTCCAGACGTCGCCGGTGACCGCGCCCGCCGAGACGCCGGTGGCGGAGAACCCCGAACCGGCGCAGGTGCAACTCGTTCCGGCGCAGGCGCTGGTGCGACCGGGCGAGGAGATCCCGCTGAAGGTTCGTCTGTACAACAAGCTGGGCCAAGAACTGGCCGCGCCGGCTTCCGGGGTGACCTACGAGGTGGACGGCCCTGGCGAGGTCTCCGCTGCGGGCGTCTGCACGGCCGCCGCCGATGGCAAGCACCAGGCCGCGACGATTCACGCCAAGTATGGCGACGCGACCGGACAGGCCGCCGTGCGGATCGTGCCCGACTTGCCCTGGAGCTTCGATTTCGCCGACGGCGAGATTCCAATCCCCTGGGTTGGCGCCCGCTATCGCCATGTGATCCGCGAGGTCGATGGCGAGCCGATGATGGTCAAGATCACCACCATTCCCAAGGGCACTCGCAGCCAGGCCTGGTTCGGGCATCCCGATTTATCGAACTATACGATCGAAGCCGACGTAAAAAGTGGCGCAACCGACGGCAAAATGCCCGACATCGGCTTGATCGCCCAACGTTACACGCTTGACCTACAAGGCGAGCACCAGAAGCTGGAGATTCGCTCCTGGCCGTCGGTATTGCGAATGGCTCGTTCGGTCGAGTATTCCTGGCAGCCCGACACCTGGTATCGCATGAAGTTCAAGGCCTCGATCGACGGCGACGAAGCGTTGCTGCAAGGCAAGGTGTGGCCCAAGGGGGAGGAAGAGCCGGCCGAGTGGACCGTCGAGGCCCGCGACCCGGCGCCCAACCTAAACGGCAGCCCCGGCCTGTTCGGCAACGCCACCAACGCCGAGATCTTCATCGACAACATTCAAGTCGAGTGAGGCTTGAGGTTTGAGGGTGGTTTGCCGTACCAATACAACTTACAACATGCCACATGCAACATACTAAATGCCACATACTACATACTAAGAATGGGAGTTTCGCATGACTTGTTTCGTCTTCTTCACTCGCAACTGGTGGGCCGGACTGTTGGCCTTGGCGGTATTCGTCGGTTGCCAACCGAGCCAACCGATCAAGACCGCGTCGAACGATCCCGACGCTGAATCGGCCGATTCCGCCGCCGTCGAGCCGGACGCACCGGCAAGTGAAGAACAACCGGACGACGCCCCGGCCGACGACCAATCCGCGGTCGCCGAACCGACAGAGTCCGAACCGACAGAGTCCGAATCGACTGAACCCGGAACGGCAGAGGCTGAAGCGACGGAAACGGAGGCGGAAGCAACTGAGACTGAAACGGAACCAACAGCGCCGGAAACGGCGGCCGAACAGACGGTCGACGACGCCTCCGGCGAGACGGTCGACGACGCCTCCGGCGAGACCGCCGCGGACGCACCGGCCAACGAGATCCCGGCCGATCGGCTGGCTCGGCTCGAAAGCGTACCGGCGGCGGCGGACGCGGAAGGCCCGCATCCGGACGACCTCAACGGCGACGGCAGCGACTGGAACCAATGGTTCGGCAGCGGCAAGCGGAACAACGTGCCGCAAGGCGAGAACATTCCCGACGACTGGGACATCGGCGGTTTTGATCGCACCACCGGCGAGTGGCAGCAGGAAGACGCCGAGAATATCAAGTGGGTCGCTCGGCTCGGCTCGCAGAGTTACGGCAACCCGGTCATCGCCGGCGGCCAGGTGTATGTCGGCACCAACAACGGTGCGGGCTACATCGAGCGCTATCCGGCCGACGTCGATCTGGGCGCCTTGGTCTGTTTCGACGAGGAAACAGGCGAGTTTCTCTGGCAGCATTCCAGCGAAAAGCTCAAGACCGGGCGCGTTCACGACTGGCCGCTGCAAGGCATCTGCTCGTCGCCGTACGTCGAGGGGGATCGACTGTGGTTCGCCACCAGTCGCGGAGAGATCCGCTGCCTCGACACCAAGGGCTTTCGCGACGGCGAGAACACCGGCCCCTACACCGAGGAAGAGCATACCGGCGAACTCGAGGCGGACGTGATCTGGAATTACGACATGATGAAGGAACTCGGCGTCTCGCAGCACAACATGGCCAACTGCTCGATCACCTCCGACGGCGGCGATCTGCTGTTTGTCATCACCAGCAATGGACTGGACGAGTCGCACATCAACCTGCCCGCGCCCGACGCGCCCAGCTTCATCTGCATGGACAAGAATACCGGCGAGGTGTACTGGACCGACAAGTCCCCCGGCACCAACATCCTGCACGGGCAATGGTCGTCGCCGGCGTTCGCCGTGCTCGGCGGCGTGCCGCAGGTGATCTTCGCCGGCGGCGACGGCTGGATCTACAGCTTCCTCGGCGCCCGAACCGACGACGGCCAGCCCGAGTTGCTGTGGAAGTTCGACGCCAATCCGAAGGAATCGAAATGGGTGCTCGGCGGCAGCGGCACGCGGAACAACATCATCGCCACGCCGGTCATCTACAAGGGCAAGGTGTACTGCGCGGTTGGCCAGGACCCCGAGCATGGCGAGGGGATCGGCCACTTGTGGTGCCTCGATCCGACCAAGCGGGGCGACGTGAGCAGCGAACTCGCCTTTCATCTCGACGACGTCGAGAATCCGATCCCGCACAAGCGCATTCAAGCAGTGATCGGCGAGGATGGCGAGATCGCGCGGGCCAATCCCAACTCGGCCGTGGTCTGGCACTACAGCGAGTACGACGCCGACGGCGACGGCGAGATCGGTTTCGAGGAAACCATGCATCGCACCATCGGCACCGTGGCCATCAAGGACGACATCCTCTACATCGCCGACTTCAGCGGGCTGTTCCATTGCCTCAACGCGCAGACCGGCGAACCGTACTGGACCTACGACATGCTGGCCGCCTCGTGGGGGTCGCCGTTGATCGTCGACGGCAAAGTCTACATCGGCGACGAAGACGGCGACGTGGCCATTTTCAAGCATGGCAAGGAAATGGACCTGATCAACGAGATCAACATGGGCAACTCGATCTACAGCTCGCCGGTGGTCGCCAACGGCATCCTGTATATCGCCAACCGCACCCACCTGTTCGCCATTGCCGCGTCGGGCGAGGAAGAGAACGACGACGACGACGAGTAGGTTGTGCGGAGTTTTTGAAAAAGCCGAATACCAGCACGCAGCGCAAGCAAGTGCTTAATACCAGCACGCAGCGCAAGCAAGTGCATCGGCGGAAAAACACGTGTACCACCGCCATCGGGGTTTGGTCGAAAAGCGCATACTCCTCCGCGGATGCACTCGCAGGTGCAAAAAGGCGCTGGTTTTTTGGGGACGGTCCGCTCTCTGCGTGGTCAGGGCTTCCAGCCCCGACGTATGTTCTATTCGTCGGGGCTGGAAGCTTTGTCATGACCCACAAATCGAGACCCCAGCCAGCTTGTCTGGCTGGTGAATGAGTTTGAACGG
>JBBDLY010000188.1:0-1072 GCA_040878585.1 Pirellulales bacterium | reverse complement strand
CCGTCGGGCCGGAGGCGATCATGTCGAGCGGGTCGCCAATCACGTCGCTGATAATCAGCGAAATCAACCGGCCGGCGCGGCAACGTCGGGCGAGCCGGCCCCCTTTGATCGCGCTGAGCTGTTTGCGGACCGTGTTGAGTTCCTCGATGTTGGCGCCCGCGCCGCTGAGGTACCGCACGAGGGCGATCTTGTCCTCCAGCGTGACGCCCTTGCACGGCGCCGGCAGCAGAGCGGAGCCGCCGCCGGAAAGCAGGCAGAGGCAGAGGTCGCGCGGCGCAAGCGACTCGACTATCCGGAGTATCTCCGCCGCACCCGCCGCGCCGGCGGCGGTTGGCTCGTTGACGCCGGCGGGCCGGCCGCCGTGCAGCTTGATCCTCGCCAACGGACGAACGCAGTCGTCTGGCACGTTGACCCAACCGGTCACGTCGTGCCGCTTGAGCAGCGCCTCGCCCAACACGGCTTCCACCGCGGCGGCCATGCCCGCGCCCGCCTTGCCGCCGCCGACCACCGCAATCCGGCCGACCGAATCGAGATCGAACGAGTCGTCGCCGATCTTCAACAGGTTCTTCTCGAGCGACACGTTCTCCGCGATTAGCCGTTCGCTACGGACGGCGTCGAGGCCGGCTTGCCAAATGGCGAGCGCATCTTGGCGAAGCCGCTCGGTCGATCTACGCTGAGCATGCATGGCGCGGGCGACTGCCTTCGGATCAGCTCAAGAACTACTTCCGCATTCCCTTCCCTGATCGCAAGACAACTCCGAGTGTGGCTTAAACAGGAGGAAACAGAGAAAACCGAGAAAGAAGAACTCTGTTGTCTCTGTCCCGCTCTGTTCCCTGAAAACTCATACTGTAAACGTGCTACCAACACCGCATGGTCTTGTCTCAAAAGCGGACTGCGGAAAGCCGAACGTGAATGTTCGGAAGCAACCGGCTATCCGCTGTCAGTCTTCTACTGTTCTTTGAGTAAAACGTACAGCATCCTCCGTCGCCGATTGCAGCTTAAGTAATAAATCATGCCTGCTAAGTTCCAGTTTTGCACATTTTAGCCGCTAGGCGGCGAGCGTTGCTAGGTA
>JBBDLY010000187.1:0-5421 GCA_040878585.1 Pirellulales bacterium | reverse complement strand
TCCCAGTAGTCCCCCTTCATGTGATACATGATCTGCGAGGCGTAGTACCAGTAGTAGGTGTCGGGCTGTTCGCGGGCGTCGCTCGGCAGGTGCGCGACCACGTACTCCGCGCCGCGGACGACGTCGGTCTTATCCCGGTCCCACCCTTCGTACAGGCGCAGCAACAGTCCCAGCGCTGTCATGGCGGGCGTCGCCTCGCGGCCGTGGGCCTGTTCGCTGGTGGCGGGGGCGAACGGATTGTAGACATAGCGCGAACCGTCGCCGCGAGTGATCTGTGCCAGGTCGAGCCACTTGCTGACGTCGCGATAAACGCGATCGGGCACGTCCAGCCCCGCCAGGTCGCCGCTTTTGACGGCGGTGAACATCCAGCCGGTGACCGACGTGTCGCTGGAAACTTCCGGCGCGTAGCGCCAGCCGCCCCGGTCGGGGTGCTGGGTTTTGACGATGTAATCGATCGCCTTCTGCGCCGGATCGCGGAGCTTCTTGTCACCGGTCATGCCGTACGCCTCGCACAGCGCGGTCGCGGCGATGGCGTGGCTGTAGAACCGGGCGCTGCGGCTGGAATAGGGATCCTGATCGATGTACAGGCAGCCGTCTTCCTGCTGATTGGCGATGAGGAAATCGAGCCCCCGCTTGACGACGTCGGGGTACTGATCTCGGCCGTCGAAGTGATCGTAGCCCGCCCCCAAAAAGCTCAGCAGGGCCAGCCCGGTGGCCGCCGCGTCGGACTGGATGCGGGCGGTCTCGGTCTCGTAGCCCGGCCTGCCGCCGCCGAAGTTGTTGAAGCTCCAGCTTCCATCGCCCGCCTGATGCTTGCGAAGAAACTCCAAGCCGGAGATGATTGTCTGTTCCAAGGCCAATGGGGTCAGGCCGCTGGCGCCGTCGCCCGACTCCCCTTTCTTGCGATCCTCGAAAGCGCCTTCGCCGGCGCGGGCCTTGACGTTGGTGGCGATTGGACCGCCGACGTCTCGGGCCTGAAAGCGGGCGTCGGTGCTGACGTTGACGGTCTTGCTGTCGCGCTGCGCTTTGCGAGAGACGTTGCCGACGTCGTCGGCCGCGATCATGCCCAGCCCGCCGGCGCCGTGCTCTGCCTTGGCCAGCACTTGGACGCCTCCCGATTCACGCTGTTCGACTTCCACCGTGCCGGCACCCAAGGCGATTTCCTCGTTTGCTTCGGACCCTTCCGGACCACCGCCGCCGAATTCGAGCGGGTCGAAATCGACTCGGGCGACGCCCGGAATGTTCGCCGCGCCGGTCTCCTTGAGCGGCGCGCCGCCGGAGTCTTGAGCGACTTGCGGACCCGGCGCGCCCGATTCGGTAGCGCTGCGCTCGCCGGCGAATTCGCCGATCGCGGTGGAGTTGGGCACGTTCATGGCGACTTCGTCCGCCGCCGCGCCGGTGGGAGCTTCGATCGCCGGACCGCTGACTCCTTCGCGCCCCTCGTCGCGGGCGACCGCTTCGGCGGCGTCGGCGAGTTGGTTCAAGGCTTCGGGATCGCCCACTCCGCCCGGCACGCTCTCCATAATCGGGGCGTCGGCTTGGGCCGTGGCGGTGAAGTTCACGCCAGTCGCCTTGGCGGGCTGGTCGGTGCCGCCGCCGGCAACCGCCCCAGGCAGCGCCTCGGTGGTGCTGCTGCGGGCGGCTTCCATCCGGGCGACGTTCGGCGCGCCGCCGCCGGAAGGTCCGTCGCTCGGTTCGCCGGTTTCGACGCGGTCGACGCTCGGTTGCGAGCCGGCCGCGGTCGCCTGCCGCGTGGCGGCGGTGGCTTGCGAATTGGCCTCCGGCGCCTGTGGTCGACCACCGCCGATGGCGGCCGCGACGTCGACGGCGGTCGGCGCTTGGGCCGTGACGTCGATACTCGCCGTCTCGGCGCCGCCGGCGGCGGTGCGCGACACGGGTGCGGTGGTGGAACTGTGGCTGATCTGCGGTTGACCGCCTCCGGACCCGACGCCCGTGCTGCGATTGGCCATCTTCTGCGTCGGACCGGTATCAATCTCCGCCTTGCCCGCCTCGGCGGTGACCGGGCCGACGGCGGCCTGGGCGACGCTTTGCTTGGTGGCGGCGCTGGCGGTGGCGTCGACGTCGGCCGTTTGCCGCGCGCCGGTTTCGCTAAAGGTTTCCAGCGCCTCGGCCTGGGCGATCGCGCTGGGCGCGTCGGCCATGGCGCGATCCTTGGCGATCGTGGCGGGTGAACTAAGCGACAGCCCCGCGTCGGCCGGCGTCTGCGCGGTCGATTCCGCTCGCCGGGCGGAGGCGTTCGCCACGAACGAATCGGTTTGCTTGTTCGGCAGGCCGCGATCGAAGTTCGCCGCCTGACCCGCGCCGCTGGTGCCGCGGATCGACTTGCTCACCGCCAACGGCTGCGGTTCGCTGGCGTTTGGGCTGGGCTGGCTGGAGGCCGCCACCGCCGGGCTGTCGGCCGCCACGGGCGATGCGGTCGCCGGGGCCACCGTGGCGGAACGCTTGGCGACGTCGGCGGCGGCCGCGGTCGGATTCACGCTCGGCTGCGAGGCGTCGGTCGATTGCCGCGGACGGGTCTCGGCCGTCGCGTTGGTCACCGCCTCGCTGGCGACCGCCGACGATTCCGGACGGCTGGGCGCCTCCGCCGCGGCGCTCGCTTCGGCGCGACTGACCGCCTCGGTCGATGGATTCAAACTCGTCTCGGCCGCCGGCTGTTCGGCCGGCGCGGCGGCGACCTGGCTGGCCACCGCCTTGGAGTCGGTCGGCGTATCGAGCGCCTGCGGACTGCGGCTGGGTGTAGGCTGCGGCGCTTGCGCCAGTTCGGGCGCGGCCGGCGACGGTTGCTGCCGCGCCTCCGTCGGCTGGGCCACGTCGACCGAAGCGGCGGGCTGCGTCTCGGTCTGCTGCTTATTGACCGTCGGACTCGCCGCGGCGACCCGCTCGACCGCTACGCTCGGCTTCAATTCGGTCGGGTCGGTGTTGCTGCTCTTGGCTACGTCGGGCGGAGTGACCTTGGCGACCGTCGGTGTCTGCCTCGGCTGGTCGACCGCCTTGGTCAGGGTGGTCTGCGCCGCCGCCGGCCGCGGTTGGGCCGCCTGGGGGGTCGCCTGGCGGGCCATCTTCACTTCGGATTGTTCGCTCTCGGTGCGCGGGGTCGGTTCGGTGGAGGCCCGTTGGATGCTCGTTTCCGATTGCTGCCGCTGGAGCGAGTCGGCCGCGGCTTCCAGTTGATTGCTCTTCGGCTTCGGCTCTTCCGCCGAAGTCAACTCCGGGGCGGCGGCCTTGTTCGGCCGTGGCGCGTCGGTCGGCTGCGTCTGCTTGGAGAGGGCCGACGTGCTTTCCGCCGCTCGCGGCGTGGTCTTGGCCGTTTCGGTCCGTTCGATTTGGTTTGGTTCTACTTCGGTCTCGACCTCCTCGACCGGCTCGGTCTCCTCGGTCTTTTCGACCTCTTGCTCTTCCGGCGTGTCGGCCTTCTGCAAGTCCTCGGTGTCTTCTTCCGGCGGTTTGACGTCGACCGCTTGCTGATGCGCAAGCTGTTGGATCTCCTGCTTGTCCATATCCGGAAAGACGTCCTTGGTGATGGTCTGCTGCACGTCGGGGCGCCGCTCGTTGGCGGCGTCGGCGATTTGCGGCGAATAGAACACGTCGACCATCCCGGCGGTGATGCCCAGGATCAGCACCAAGATCAACGACAGCACCGCCGAAAACTGCATCCGCCGCGCATGACGGCCGCCGAACTTGGCGGTGAACACCATCGTGCCGATGGCAATCAGCCAGGTGGCCGAAAGATAGGTCCAGCCGTTGCGAATGAACGGGGCGTCGTCGAAATTGGAAGTGGCCAGCAGCAACCCGGAACAGAACGCGGCCAGCACGAAGATCGCCAGGTTCACCGGCCAAAGCTGCTCGTCGAAGGCGGCCGGGTGGTCTTGCTTGATCCTGCGAATAATGCGGCGAATCTTTGCCATGGTTACTTCTCGGCGTGGGGAGTGCCGGCGGCGAGCGCCGGCGTGCCAGAGTTACATCCTGTTAGGGTAAGTCAATTTTCCGTCGCCACGTCGTAGTCGGCGATGCCCGCCTTGTTGCACATGTTCATGACTGCCACCACGGCTTGCCAGCGGACGTCGCGATCGGCGCGGATCGTGACTTTCGCCCGGCTGGGGTTCTTATTGCCCACGTCCACCAGCACCGCCTCGAGTTGCTCGGTTGTGAGCACCTTGCTTTGCACAACGTACATGCCGTCTTTGCCGATGTTGACAATGGTCGGCTGAATCGGCGAGGTCAGCGGCTGCGCCTCGCTGGCGGCCGGCAGCGAGACCTTCAGCGAGCGTTCTTCCTCCTCGAAGCGGCTGGCCACGAGAAAAAAGATCAGCAGCAAGAAAACCACGTCGATCAGCGGCGTTAAACTCAACGCGCTGAGCACTTCGCCTTTTTGAAGCTTGACGGCCATTTACGAATTCGTTTGCAGTTAGAGGTGGAGCGGTTGGATAATCGTGAAACTTGAAACTAGGAGGTTTTCGCCACGGCGGGTTCTTCCGCAGGGGCGGTCGCGCCGCGGGGGGCGCCCTTGCCGCTCGACTTGGTTGGCGCGGCGCCAGTCATTTCGCCCAGCACTTCACGGCTAACGCGGAGCTTGCCTTCGTACCGTTCCACTTGCGGCAGCAGGCTGAACAGCAGCTCGTCGATTTGCCGGAACATGCCTTGAATGCGGCCCTCGTAATAGTGCGCCAGGATCGCGGCGGGAATCGCCACCGCCAGGCCGCCGAGCGTGGTGACCAGCGCGATCACGATTCCTTCGCCTAGCATCTCGGCCTTGCTGACCCCTTCGGGCAGGCGGACCGTGGCGTCGAATGCCGCCATCATGCCCCACACCGTGCCGAACAGCCCCATCAGCGGCGTGACGGCGGCGGCCAGGTTGAGCCAGCGGACGTTGGAATAGAGCCGCGCCGCCTCCCGTTCGCTCGCTTCCCGCACGGCGTGTTCCACTTCGGCATGGGGGCGGCCAATCTTGAGCAGCATCGCGCGGATGACGTTCGAGGCCGCACAAGGATACTGCTGGCAGGCGCGGTACGCCTTGCGGGGATCGAATCCGCCGGGGGCGTTGGCGAAGTCGCCGAACTGGCGGACCAAGCCATGCGGCAGCACTTTCTCGCGCCGCAATCCGATCAGCCGCTCGATCGACAGCGCCACGGTCAGCACCAGCATCATGATGATCGGAATCATCAGCACGCCGCCCCCTTGCAGCAATACCAGCAGGCTGGTGGCCTCGCCGGTCGGCGCCGCCGCTGGCGCGGCCGCGGCGTCCTCCTCGGGCTTCTCCTCAGGCAAATTGCCGAGCGCTTCTGCCGCGGCGGCTTCCGCCTCCGCGTCGTTGGCGGCCTCGGCCGCGGGTTCCTCCGCGGCGGGCTGCGCTTGCAACGGCGCGACGCTTGAAGTCAGCACCCAGCCGGCGCAGAGCGCCAG
>JBBDLY010000186.1:1314-5435 GCA_040878585.1 Pirellulales bacterium | reverse complement strand
CGCATAACACTCCTTGTCGCCGCCGAACATGATCAAGACCTGATCCTCGCCAGTGGCCGCCCTTCGGTTTCCGGGACCGAGGCTGGCCGTTCTTCGCATTTCTCACCCAGCGATTGAACGTGCCGGGCGTGACAATCGTGATCAGCGATTCGATCGCCCTGCCGAGCGGCTTGCCAAACTTCAACAGCAGTTCTCGTTCGTCGCGGCGCGTGTGGATCTGCCCCGGAATGCGGGCCCGCAGAATCTTGTTCTCCTGCTTCAGATACTCGATGTATTTAGCCAGTTCGCGGTCGGTCGCTGAGGCGATTAACGCCAGTAACGGGTGGAAAATTTGCGGCATCGTGCTGTTGTCATAAGGTGTTGTTGTCATAAGGGTGTTCCGCTGGATGGGCCGATTTGTTAAACTGAAGAACACTAGTGTCGCGTTTTGCTCGCCGAGTCCTTCCTCACCGAACCCTCAATGCTTCCGATGATCCAATCCCCGCGAGAGTTCGGCAAACTTGCCCGATCCATTGTCCTTGTCGTGCTCGTAACGGCCCATGGCGCCGTTGCCGCCGGTCCGGCGATCGGCTCTGGCGTCGAGGGCTTTGAATCCGCCGTTCGGCCGTTCTTCAAGGCCCACTGCATCCAGTGTCACGGTCCGGACAAGAGCAAGGGCAAGATCACCCTGCACACGCTCGGCGGCGATCTCGCAGCGGGTCAGGAACTCGAGCGGTGGGAGTCGATCCTCGAGATGCTCGCGTCCGGCGAGATGCCGCCGGAGGACGAGCCGCAGCCGAGCGATGCGGATCGCAAGGCGGTCGCGTCATGGATCGAAGCGGGCCTGCGTGACTACGTGCAACAAGCCAGCAGGCAGGCGGCCGCGCCGACCACGCGGCGGCTGACGAACTTCGAGTACCAGAATACAATGCGTGACCTGCTCGGATTTGAGCTGAAGCTGATCGACAACCTGCCCGAAGATCCGGGCAAGCCGTATCACTTCAACAACACCGCCGAGTATATGCTGATCGGCCCGGAGCAAATGGACCGCTACGCTGAGAACGCGCGTCGCGCGATGGGCAGCGCGATCGTCGCCCCGGGTGAGCCGCAGGTGCACCGAACCACGCGGAGTTGGTCCGCGGAATCGCCCGTCGACGGGCTGCAGAACGACGAGATCAGCGTGTACGGCAACAGGGTCAATACGGCGGCAACGGGCATGGGCCTCGAGGGTTGGCCGGAGACGGGCGAGTATCGCATCCGAGTCAAAGCCGCGGCCATTCTGCCGCCCGGCTACACGGATGTGCCGTTGCGTCTGCTGATGGGGTACGGTCGGCGCACTGCGGGAGGTGTTCAGCTCGTCGAGCCGGTGGGCACGGTTCATCTGCGCAACACGGTCGACGACCTCCAGACATTCGAGTTCCGTGGGCGCATCGAGAACCACCCCGTCGAACCGACGAAGATAAGCAAAGGGCGCCAACTGCCGCCGAGCATGGCGATCACGCCGCAGAACCTGTTCGACGACGGTCGGCTGAACGATCAACTGAACCGGTATTCGGTGCCGCGCGTCGTCGTCCGATCGATCGAGTTCGAGGCACCGGTCACCAATGTCTGGCCACCCGAGCACCATACGCGGATTCTGTTCGAATCTTCGCTTCGAGAGAACGATCCGGACGCTTACGTTCGCGAGGTGCTCGATCGGTTCATGTCGCGTGCCTTCCGTCGCCCCGCCACGGCAGAGGAGGTCGGTCGGTACTTGAAGATCTATCGCATCTTTGCCGAGGAATCCGAGACGTTCGAGCAGGCGATGCGCGAGACGTTGGCGATGGTGCTCGTCTCGCCGAAGTTTCTCTACCACGCCGAAGAGGCAGACGGCGGGGCGAGCCGCCAGTACGAGTTGGCATCGCGGCTGTCGTACTTCCTCTGGGGAAGCATGCCCGACGACGAGTTGTTCGAACTGGCGTCCCGGGGAGAGCTCGACGAACCGGCGGTGATCGACGCGCAGGTTCGCCGCCTTCTCGCCGACGATCGATCCAAGGATTTCGTGGACAACTTCACGACGCAATGGCTGAGCATCGCGAAGTTGCATTCGGTCGTGATCAACCAGCAGTTGTTCCCGCGATTCCTCTACACGAGCACGTCGCGAGAGCGATCTGGAACGGAAATCCCTAATCGCCCGACGATCCGCGACTACCTGCACGCGGAGACCGTTGGCTTCATCGGAGAACTGATCAAGCGGAACGCGAGCGCCTCAAACATTATCGACTCCGACTTCGCGTATCTCAATGAAGCGCTCGCGGCGCACTACGGGATCCAGGGCGTGAGTGGGATGCGCCTTCGCCCCGTACCGATCAAGCCGGAGAATCGGATCGGCGGGCTGCTCACGCAAGGCTCGGTGCTCGTGGCGAACTCGACCGGCTCGGCGCCGCACCCCATCTACCGCGCGGTCTGGCTCCGCGAGGCGATCCTGGGCGACGAGGTTAAGGCCCCGCCGGCCGAGGTGCCATCGCTGTCCGACTCGACCGGCGACTCGGCAGACAAGGCCGTCTTGATTAAAGAGTTACTGGCGTTGCATCGGACCAAAGAGAGCTGCAACGACTGCCACGTTCGGCTCGATCCGTGGGGAATCCCGTTCGAGCGGTACAACGCCATCGGCCGTTTCCAGGCGATGGTACCCAAAGACGGCGTGCGTGTGCAGCCATTCAGCCTTCGCTACTTCGAGAGCTACGCGGCGTACGTGAAGTACCTTGACAGCATCAATACCGTCGAAGTGCAAGCCGACGCCCGGGTTCCGCATGGGCCGAATGTCGACGGCATGCGGGAACTCAAGGATTACCTGCTGCGATACCGCACCGACGAGATCTCCGAGAACGTCATCCGCCGGCTGCTGACGTACGGCATCGGGCGCGAGCTGACCTACCGAGACCTTTTTGCCGTCGAGCGGTTGGTCGAGCAGGCGAAGGGCAACGACTACAAGTTACGGGACATCATTATCGCGATTTGTCAGAGCAACACTTTTAGGGACGTCAGTCCCAAGGATAATTGATTATGACGCGAAAATCATGGCATCTAAACCGACGTGAGTTGCTCCGAGGTGGCGGCGTGGCGCTGGCCCTGCCCCTGCTGGGCGGTATGAGCTGGTCCAAGGTCGCCAGTGCCGCGGCGGGCAAGGGCTTGCCCAAGCGGATGGTGGTCAGCTACATCTCCTACGGCGTCTATGAGCCGACGACCGAGGACGGCTCGCACCACGAATGGAGCTGGTGGCCGTGCTCCAAGCCGGGCGAGTTGACGTTCAACACGTCGGCCGCGCCGTTTGAGCCGCTCAAGAAATATGTAAGCTACCTGCGCGGCCTCGATCACGCCGGCGGCTACGGACTGGGGGGGCACAGCAGCGGTGACGTCTTCGCCACCGGCGCGGACATGGCTGACTCCGAGGAGACCAATAATATCTCGATCGATCAACTCGCAGTGAAGGTGAACGGGCACAAGACCCGCTATCCGTCTCTCGTGCTCGGCACCGAGGGCGGCACCGGTTCCTACGGCCTTTGCAAGACGCTGTCGCATTATGGGCCTAGCCGACCGATCCCGTCACTGCATCGGCCGCAGGACATCTTCAACCGGTTGTTTATGCCGTACGCCGGCCGGAGCGTCAACAAGGTCCGCGCCCAGCTCAAGCGCAAGGCGAGCGTCCTCGATCTGATGATGGAGGATTCCAAGGGACTGCACCACCGTCTGGGCATGGAAGACCAACGCAAGATGGAGGAGTACCTCGAGTCAATCCGCGCGCTCGAGCAGCGGGTCGAGCGCACGAGCCAGTGGACTCACCAGCCGCTGCCGGACATCGAGACAAAGGGGCTCAACCTCGAAGCGAGCTACGAAGACCCGGTCGAGTATACCCGCTGCATGTATGACCTGCTCTACCTGGCGCTGCAGACCGACTCGACGCGGTACGCCAGCTTCATGCTCGAAAGCGAGCAGTCAACTGCCAATGAAGTTGGCAAGTTCCCCCTTCATGTGCTCGACTACAATGGCTCGGCCCATGACATCGCCCACAAACGACCATCCGATTATGCGGGACAGTGGGACAACTGGCGAGCTCAGCAACACGCGTACTTCCTCGAGCGTCTCCGCAGCACCCCCGAGGG
>JBBDLY010000186.1:0-1304 GCA_040878585.1 Pirellulales bacterium | reverse complement strand
TGGCAATATGCTCGACAACACGGTCGTGCTCTGGGGCTCGGCCCATCCGCACCAGTCACACAGCCCGCGGAACTACCCGATCCAGATCGCCGGCGGCAACGCACTGGGCTTTAAGCACGGGAAGCTGCACGCGTTCGAGGGCGACAAGAAAGTTCCGCTGGCAAACCTGTTCGTCACGATGCTCAACGCCGTCGACGCGCCGACCGAGCGGTTCGCCGACAGTACCGGCCAGATGACCGAGGTGCTGGGCTAAACCATGCAACGTATCACTTTATACGCCATGGTCGTCTGCCTGATGCTCGCGGGAACAGTGTCCGCCGAGCAGGAGGCTCCGCGCGTCCTGCTACTTGGCGACGACGTTTACTACCACGTCAATAGAGGCCTCGGTAAACACCTCAAGGATCGTGCCCGGGTCACCTGGAAGAAGCCGGGCGATACTTCCTCTGCGCTGGAGGATCTCGACGAAATGCTCGGCGAGGAGAAGTGGGACGTGATCCACTTTAACTTCGGCTTCGCGGACCTGCACTACAAGGACCCAAGCACGAAGGAAGTCCGAGCCATGAGTAAAGATGCCGGGGGCGTCCGCGTCACCGCACCGCAGCAGTATGAGAAGAATCTCGAGGAACTGGTCAAACGACTGAAGGCCACGGGGGCCAAGCTTGTCTGGGCCAGCACCACGCCAATTCTCAACCCCCAACCGGTGGAAAGCCTCTACGACATCGGCTCAGAGATCGAATACAACGCCATCGCCGCCCGCGTCATGGCCAGGCACGGCGTGCCGATCAACGACATGCACTCGTTCGTGCTCGAGCAGATCGATCCGGAGAGGCCGCCTGGAATACTGGACTTCAGGGGCATCGATCTTGTGACGCCTGTGGCGAAGGCGATCCAGGCCAAACTGTAATCCGGCGAATGAGCGTTTTCGTAATGCGCGACAATCCACTTCCTCCAAACTCAAAGCTGAGACTCGCCCAATGAATCGCAGAACCCCTCTCGTACTTACTCTGCTCGCTGTGACCGTGGTTGTTTTGCATCGCCCGGCCCTGGCCGAGTCGAAGCCGTTGAAAGTCTTCATCCTCGCGGGACAGTCCAACATGGTGGGCCGGGCGCAAGTCTCGACATTCGACCACGTCGGCATGGATCCCAAGACCGCGCCGATGCTCAAAGAGATGCGCAACGACGACGGCACGCCGCGCGTTCTTGACAATGTATACATCTCGGTCGCTGGCCACACAGACGTATCCGGCAAGCTGACCGTCGGCTTCGGCGGGGGGAGGGGGGGTTCGGCGGTCGGCCCCGAGTTC
>JBBDLY010000185.1:0-1090 GCA_040878585.1 Pirellulales bacterium | reverse complement strand
CCAGAATTCCGAGAGGTTACAGAAGTCGGTTCGAAAGGAGTCGGATCATGCCTATCCAATCGTTTGCGGTCGCCCTGCTGGCATCGCTCATTTGCACCGGGTGCTTTGTGCCCCGGTCGCAGTTGGCCAAATGCCAGGAACAATATCAGCAACTGGCCGAAAAGCATCGCAGCCAGTCGACTGAATTGGCGCGGCTGGACGCCCATCGCTCGAAACTCGAAGACGACCTGACGCTGGCCGAGGAGGAGCTGGCGGAACTGATGTCCGCCTCCGATCTCGACCGCCGCCAGTTGGCGAACTTGCACAATGAGCGCGACCGCATCTATCGCCGCTTCGCGCTCGGCGGCAACGGACAGCTTCCGCCCGGCGTTGGTGATCAGCTCGCGGCGTTGGCCAATCGTTTTCCCGCCCTGCACTACGATCCGGCCACCGGCGTGGCCAAGGTCGACTCCGACATGCTGTTCGCCAGCGGAGACGCCGAGATCGGCAATCCCTCGCGTGAACTGCTCGACGAGTTCGCGCGGATTCTCAAAAGCGAAAGTGCGCAGGATCTGCGGTTGATGGTCGTCGGCCATACCGACGATCGCAACATCGCGGCGGGCGCTTCCCGCGATCATTATCCCAACAACTGGCATCTCAGCAGCGCCCGGGCGTTGCGAGTGGCGGACTACCTGCGGGCGCACGGCGTGGACGAGTCGCGAATGGGAGTGGCCGGCTTCGCCAAGTACCAGCCGGTGGCGAGCAACTCGACCGAACAAGAGCGGCAACTCAATCGCCGCGTGGAGATTTTTCTGATCGCCCCCGACGTCCCGGTTGTCGGCTGGACCGAAACCATCCCCACGGTCTACCGATAGCTGAAGCCGCCAGCCGTAGCTGCATTCGCCAGAATGCAGTGACATGCGGCTGGGTGGTCGGACCAGGGGCGCGGCATGCGCTCCCGTTAGAGGGCTAAAGCCGGCACAGCGGGAAGCCCCGTAGAACGGGGCTAGAGGATATTTTGCTGCCTCGATACCCCGTGCTAAAGCACTTGCCATAACCCACATTTCGCTGACGCCCCCAGCCGCCTTGTGCGGCTGGAGCGAGAGTTTGT
>JBBDLY010000184.1:1547-5521 GCA_040878585.1 Pirellulales bacterium | reverse complement strand
CGGCCCCGCGCCCGGGCCGCCGCCGCCGTGCGGGCCGCTGAAGGTCTTGTGCGGATTGTAGTGCATCATGTCGGCGCCGAAGTCGCCCGGCCGGGTGACGCCGAGAATGGCGTTCATGTTGGCGCCGTCCAGGTAGATCAAGCCGCCGCGCTGATGCACCAGATCGGCAATTTCCGAAACGTGCCGATCGAACATCCCCAGCGTATTGGGATTGGTGATCATGAACACCGCCACGGAATCGTCCAACTTGCCACGCAGGTCGTCCATGTCGACGTAGCCTTGCGGCGTGCTATTGATCGTTACCGTCTCAAAGCCGCACATCGCCGCGCTGGCGGGGTTCGTGCCGTGGGCGCTGTCGGGCGTCAGCACCTTGGTGCGTGTTTCGCCGATATCGCGAAAATAGGCCGCCGCTACCATCAAGGCCGCCAATTCGCCATGGGCGCCGGCGGCCGGTTGCAGCGAAACCGCCTCTAAGCCGGCGATCTCGGCGAGCATCTGCTGCAATTCATATAGCAATTGCAACAAGCCTTGTAGCGACGATTCGGGCTGATAGGGATGCAAATCGAGCATGCCCGGCAGACTAGCCAGCCGCTCGTTCCGCTTAGGATTGTACTTCATCGTACAGGAGCCGAGCGGATAGAAATGGGTGTCGACCGACATGTTCAGTGTCGACAAGTTGACGAAGTGGCGGATCACCTCCGGTTCGGCTAGCTCCGGCAACGGCGGCGGGGCGGAGGCGACATGTTCGGCGCCGATTATGTCATTTAAATCGACTGCCGGCACGTCGGCCGCAGGCAGCGCCGCGCCGCGGCGGCCTGGTTCCGAAAGTTCAAACAATAGTTGGGTTGCTCGATTGTTACGCATGGATCGCGGTCTCCTCATGTACGTGGCCGGCTAGCACGGCGGCCAGTCCGTCGATTTCGGCACGCGTTCGCTTTTCCGTGACGGCAACCAGCAGGCAGTCGGACAGGTGCGGATACCAGCGGCCCAGCGGCACGCCGGCGAAATAGCCCCGCCGATAGGCGTCGGCCACGAGGTTCTCGACATCGTCTTCCCTGTCGCGAACGACAAATTCCTTAAATGTTTGTGTCGCAAACGCCGGCTCGAAACGTTCGTCCGCCGTGAGCACCCCCCTGGCGTAGTGGGACTTCCTCAAGCAAAGTTCCGCCACCTCGCGCATGCCGTGCGGACCCATTAACGCCAGATAGACGCTGGCGCGAAGCGCGAACAGGCCCTGGTTGGTGCAGATGTTGCTGGTCGCCTTGGCCCGGCGGATATGCTGTTCGCGGGTTTGCAGCGTCAGCACCCAACACCGCTTGCCGCGGCGATCAACCGTCTGACCGGCGATGCGGCCCGGCATTCTCCGCACGAACGCCTCGCGACAGGCCATGATTCCCAGATACGGCCCGCCATAGGCCATCGGGTTGCCCAGCCCCTGCCCCTCGGCCACCACCACGTCCGCGCCGTAGTCTCCTGGCCGCTTGAGCAGACCGAGGCTTATGGGATCGACCGAAACAATGAACAGTGCGCCCGCCTGATGGGCGATCTCGGCGAGCCGCTGGACGTCTTCCAGCGATCCGAAGAAGTTCGGATGCTGCACCAACACGCAGCTTGTCTGGTCGTCGACCGCTGCGGCCAACTCGGCCGGATCGATCTTGCCGTCGGAGGTACCGATGGTGACCAGTTCGGCGTCGAGATTGGCAAAGTAGGTTTCCAGCGTCTGGCGATACTCCGGATGCACGCTGGCGGCGGTGACCACTTTGCGGCGTCGATTGGTCGCCATCGCCAGCAGCACCGCCTCGGTCGCCGCGCTGCCGCCGTCGTACAGGCTGGCGTTGCTGACCTCCATGCCGGTCAACTGGCAAATCATCGTCTGGTACTCGAACGTAACCTGCAAGTTGCCTTGACTCACTTCCGGCTGGTACGGCGTGTACGACGTATAAAATTCACTCCGCGAACCGATCACGTCGACCGCGGCTGGAATGAAATGATCGTAGCTGCCCCCGCCTAAAAAACAGGTGTGCGTACCGGCGTGGTCGTTGTCGGCCGCCAACGCCGACATGTGTTGGGTCAGCTCCAATTCACCAAGTGCGGGCGGAACATCCAGCGGTCGCTTCAGCCGCAAGGAATCGGGAATCGCGGCGAACAAGTCTTCCAGGCTCGCGGCGCCAATGGCCTCAAGCATTTGTTGCTGCTGCTCGGGCGTGTTGTAGATATAAGGCATGAAGTAGGGTTCAGGGTTCAGGGTTCAGGGTTCAGGAATGGCTGTAGCGGAACTCGCCTAGAGTTCCGACTGCGGTGAGATGTATTATCCTATCCAGCACCATCTGAATTCTGGCGAATTCAGCTACTGAGGTTAGCTTTCTTCTTCGCATTGCTGTTGGTAGGCGGCGTGGTCCATCAGGTTGCCGAGGGTTGACTCGTCGCTGACTCTGATCTTTGCGATCCAGCCGTCGCCGTAGGGATCGTTGTTGAGTTTTTCCAACGAGTCGGGCAGTCCCTCGTTGCGGGCGATCACTTCGCCGCTAACGGGTGCGTACAGATCGCTGACCGCCTTGACGCTTTCGATCTCGCCAAACGACTCGCCCGCCTGCACCGTCTTGCCCATCTCGGGCAAGTCGAGATAGACCAGATCGGTGAGGGCTTCCACGGCGAAGGCCGAGATGCCGATCGTGGCGATCTTCGCGCCGTCTTCCTCGCTCACGGACACCCACTCGTGCGTCGGGGCGTACAACAAATCCTCTTGTTTCACGGTAAACTCCTTTTAGATCGAATCGTTGACTAGCTTGCGGGCGGAGGCTCATTCTGCTACGACGGACGGCGCTATTCGCGGGAGTAAAACGGCAGGGAGTCCACCTCGGCATCGAGCCGCTTGCCGCGAATGTCGACTTGCAGCATGCGGCCGACCTCGGCCGAGGCGGGCGTGACGTAGGCCATCGCAATGGGCCGCTCGAAGGTCGGTGAGAAGGTGCCGCTGGTGACCTGACCGACTTCGCCCTCTCTGTCGAAGACCGCGTAATGCTCGCGCGGCACGCGGCGGCCTTCCATCCGAAGGCCGATTCGCTGGGGAAGTCCTTCACGCCGAGCAACTTGCTCGGCCAGGGCGTCGCTGCCGCAAAACGTGCGATTCTTGAGATTCACGGCGAACTCCAGACCCGCCTGAATCGGCGTAATCTGCTTACTCAACTCATGACCGTACAGCGGCATGGCGGCTTCCAGCCGCAGCGTATCGCGTGCGCCAAGGCCGCACGCCTGGCCTCCGGAGGCAACCAGCTTATTCCAAATCGCCGGCGCCTGATCGGCCGAAATGATCAATTCGGCACCGTCCTCGCCGGTGTACCCTGTGCGGCTAACGACGCCACCGACGCCATCGATTGTCGTTTCCGCCGCCGAGTAATACTTCATGGCGGCCAGATCGACTCCGAGTAGCGGCTTGAGCATCTCGACGGCCTGCGGACCTTGCACGGCGATCATCGCCCAATGGTAGGTGAGATCGCTAAGCGAAACGTCGTCGCGGCCCTGTAGATGCTGGTTGAGCCAGGCCACGATCTTTTCACGATTGCCGGCGTTGACGACCATCATCATGTGATCGTCCATCTGATAGACGAGCACGTCGTCGAGGATGCCGCCCGAAGCGTTGGTAATCAGGCCGTATCGGACCTGGCCCGGCTTGAGTCGGGTCACGCGACGCGTCACGAGCGAATCGAGAAAGCCTGCCGCGCCGGTCCCGTCGAACCGCAGGCGGCCCATGTGGGAGATGTCGAACAATCCGACCGCGGTCCGCGTAGCCCGATGTTCCTCGACAATCGACGTGTAGACGACCGGCATTGACCAGCCCGCAAAGTCAACCAGCCTGCCGCCATGTTCGGCGTGCCAGGCGTACAGCGGAGTTTGCGAGAGTGTTTGTGCCATGGATGGTGCCCTCGCTGCCGCGAGAGAGATGCGTACGCCAACACAACCGAGGTATCGAATCA
>JBBDLY010000184.1:0-1447 GCA_040878585.1 Pirellulales bacterium | reverse complement strand
CTAGACGTCGAGCACTGGTTGGCCGACGTACATTTGCAGCACTTGGCTTTGCACCTTGATGGCTCGAATCAACACCCATACCTGATCGGGCGTAAATTTTCGCGGGTCGCTGCTGGCCAACTCCTCCAGTTCGCTCGTCATGGCCGCGTGCTGATCGGTGGCGGCCTGCAATTTCAGGCTCATGTCGTGCCACGCTTGGCGCAGCGTCTCTTCGCTGTCCAGCTCGGTTACGCTATCCACCGAATTGGTCAATAGCAGGCAGAGCCGGGCTACATCGCGGGGAATGGCCTCCGGCTGGAATCCTTGGATACGTTCGGCAAGTTTCTGGCAATTCATGGTTGTTCCTCTCAGACAAGCTGTGGGTCGTATCGGCATGCGTTGTGGGTCGTCCGCCCGAACGGGCGCTAGAACAGTCAACTCCTCGCCCGGCGATTCCGCGAACGCGACACTTTCGATGAGCTAACGGCCGGGCAGTACGTGCGTTGTCGTCCTGACGTCATCGAAAGTTTAGCTTAAATACACGACGAGGCAAAAATATCCCAAACCCCTACCCAGCAATCAGTTATATCTGATGCAGCGAGCTAGCGAGCCGTTTCGGCGTCAGTTAATCCGGCAGAGAACCACCCTCGCGGGAGCAGAATTTCCGAGCCTCAAATTATCCAAGTGGAGCCGCTCCTCTAAATCACTCGCGGCGCTCAGCCAGGCTTGGCGATATCCACTACGGGGAGGCCAGCGCTTGATGCAAACGGTAGAATACCGCAAACTCTCCAAGACCATTTTGCCTAAGATACTTTTCCATGAATACTTGCCCAAATTGCGACCAATCGTATGATCTGGCCGAAGACCGCCCCGCGAGATTCTGTCCCTGGTGCGGGGCCGATATGCCGCTGGTCGACGGCGAATCGTGGACCACGTTGCTCCGTCTTTCCAGCTCCGCGGAAGCCGGTTTTCTGGCTGAGCAGCTTGAACGGCGTAGCATCGAGACCCGGCTGGCCCAGCATGACGAATTCAGCGCCATCGACGGCACTTGGCAGGTTCGCTACCTGTTGTTGGTCCACGAGGAAGACGCCGTCGAAGCAGCCCGGCAGATCAAGCATGTGCTGGACGCACCGGAGTCCGAATCGGTCATGCGGGAACAGGGCCAACTCGACGGCGCCCAGTTTGATATGGGTGCCGAGGTTGCTGATCTGCCGAGCGGTGGATTGCCTTGGTGGGCGTGGGCCGGGGTCGTTCTCGGCGCGCTGGCAGTGGGGGGTTACTTTTTCGATCGCCAGCCGGCCGATCCACCACCGCCGGAACCGAGCAACGATGAGTTTCTCGAAGCGCTCCGCGTGAACGGGGGCCGTTGGGTTCGCCCCCGAACCGAAACAACACCCGCGATGTCGTTCTATTTTGACCAGCGGAACCACATGTGGGTTCTCGACGAAGACCTCAACGGCGACCAGGT
>JBBDLY010000183.1:0-5524 GCA_040878585.1 Pirellulales bacterium | reverse complement strand
ATTACCGCTTTCGCGGGCAAGGGTCGTGAACGACCCTGCCTCATGCAACTTGAAATGGCATGAACAAAACCCCGGTCAAACCCGAGACCCAGGAACTCAGCCTTTTGCCCCCCGGCCCGCGCGAGCTTTAAGGATGCGCATAAAAAAGCCGCCTTACCGAAGCATGGCGGCCGGGCGCGCCTTCGGTTACGTCATCAGTCGGGGTGGGCGGCTGTTGTTTTTGGCTACGTGGCTGCCCCATTCCAGCAGGTTTTTGCTGCAATCGTCTTTGTCGATCTGCACTTCGATCAGCGACAGCCCTTCGTGTTCCAACGCGGCGGCGATGGCCGCGTCTAGCTCGCCCGCGGTGGTTACGCGGCAGCCTTGGCCGCGGCCGACCGGGCCGTTGAACACGTCCACCAGATGGGCGTAGTTCCAGTTGTTGATGGTGTTGTAGGGGCCATCGTGGATTTCCACCTCGATCGTGTAGCCGCCGTTGTTGATCAGAAAGATAATGGGCGCAGCCCCGTAGCGGAGCATCGTCGAGACCTCTTGGGCGGTCAACTGGAACGACCCGTCGCCGATGCAGGCCACCACTTTGCGGTGCGGCGCGCCGAGGCAATATCCCAGCGTTGCGCCGACCGACCAGCCGATCGAACCGTACTGCATCTGAATCTCGAACCGGCCGCCACTGGGCAGGTCCAGCCCAATGCCGTTGAACCAGCTATCGCCCGTCTCGGCGATCACGGTGCTTTCGGGCAGCAGCAAATGCTGCACGCGGTCGAACAGTTGCCGAGTGGAAAGCGGCCCATCCGAGTCGGCGGGCGGCTGCGGGGAGCGTCGCGGCTCCTCGATTCGTCGAAACGCCTTCAGCGAGGCGTCGTTACGATGCACGCATCCGGCGAGTTCTTGGAGAAAGTCGCTCATCGCCACGTCGCTGTACGATTCGCCGCGGACCACCACGCAGTCGGGGCGGACTTCGATCAGCTTGTCGCGGTTGACGAGCGTGGCATGACCGGTAGTGGTGTAGTCGGTAAAAATGGGGCCGGCGAACAAGGCCAAGTCGGACGACTCAACGATCTCGCCGCAGCCGGGCGTGCCGACCGGTCCCCAGTAGATGCCCATGTAACTGGGGTGTTGCTCGTCGAAGAAGCTCTTGGCGTTGGGCATGGCGGCCACGCCGTAGCCGGCGGCGTCGGCCAATTGGCGAAAGGCGGCTTCGGCCTGACCGGCGCGGAGCTTGACTCCGGCGACCAGCACCGGTTTGGTCGCGGCGTTGAGCAGCTCGGCCGCATGCTCGACGGCGTGGGCCAGCGAGAGGGAATCGCTGCTGCGGCGGCCGTCGAGCGCCCGTGGATGCGGCGCCGAGACGGCGGCGCCGGCGATGTTGCAGGCGACTTCCAGATAGACCGGCTTGCGGGTTCGCAGCGCGGCGTCGATGGCGCGGTCGATCTGCGCGGGGGCCTCAGTGGGATGCTGAATGACGATTGCCTCGGCCGTTACCCGGGCGAAGATGTCTCGCTGATAGTCGTAGTCGACCTTGCCCAACGTGTGATGCAGCAGTTCGTGTTCGGCGGTCGAGTTGGTATTCGGCCCGCCCGAGATGGCGACGATGGGCAAATCCTCGGCATAGGCGCCGGCAATGGCGTTCAGCAGGCTCAACCCGCCAACGCTGTAGGTAACCACCACGGCGGCCAGTCCGCCGGTGGCGCGGCAATAGCCGTCGGCGGCGTAGCCGGCATTCAGCTCGTTGCAGCAGGAGATCATCTGCAATTGCGGATTGCCGAGCAGTTCATCGAGCAAGATCAGATTGTAATCGCCGGGGACGGTAAAGTAGCGGCGAACGCCCGCCTGAGCGAGCCGCTCGGCGAGATAACCGCCGATGGTCCATGATTGACTTGGCATGATGCGCTCCGTTGGTTGGATTTCAGATTTCGGATTTCAGATTTCAGATTGCAATAATGCTTCAGCCATTTGAAATGTGAGTTTATCGTAAGGCGCTCTTCTTCTCCCTGCGGGAGAAGGTGGCCGAAGGCCGGATGAGGGGAGCGGTGCATGTTGGCAAGCCTTCACGGATTTCACCAAGTGGCATAGCCAACTTACGGCGCCTCCCTCATCCGTCTGCTGCGCAGCCACCTTCTCCCCAAGGGAGAAGGGTTTTGACTCAGCCCGCTAGAGCGTTGCGAATTTCCCATTCCCCAATGCTCCTGAACCGTGAGAGGGTGTGAAAATATTGACTTAAAACATTGGATTGCCACCACAACATCAGCCGCACCGCGCTTGCGGCCGGTTCTTCGGCGCTAACCGGGGGCTAGCGCCCTCCGGCTGATGTTTGCTGCCGAATTTTTCACAACCTCTGACCTCTGACCCCTGAAACCTGAAACCTCAGTACTCCGGCACCCAGACCGTGCGCTCGATGTGTTGTTCGAGTTCCTCCGGCGAGGTTTTCTTGGCGACGCCGTCTTGTTGGGCCTGGCGGGCGACGGCGACGGCGATGTGCCGGGAGACCTCGCGAATTTTATCGAGCGGCGGCAACAGCGAGGCGTTCGCGTCGGTCAGCGCCGGCGAAGTTTCCTTCAAGGCGATGGCGGCGGCCGAGAACATGCCGTCGGTCACGCGAGTCGCGCCGGAGGCGAGCACGGCCAGCCCCATTGCTGGAAAGATGTAGCTGTTGTTGCACTGGGCGATGGTGTGCGTCACCCCGTTGTGTACGACCGGGCCAAACGGGCTGCCGGTGGCGACAACCGCCTTGCCGTCGGTCCAGGCCAACAGATCGGCCGGAGTCGCCTCGGCGCGGGAGGTCGGATTCGACAGCGGGAAGATCACCGGGTGCTCGACGTGCCGGGCCATCGCGCAAATGATCGGTTCCGTGAAGGCGCCGGCCTGGCCGGTCACGCCGACCAGCACCGTAGGCCGGGCGTTGCGGACCACGTCGGCGAAGCCGATAGCGGTGGACGTGTCGCAATCCCAGGCGACAAGGTTGGCCGCCGGTTGCGCTAACGGTCGGTGGACGTCGTCCAAGTCGCCGCGACCGTCGTGCAACAGGCCGTCGCGATCGAGCACGTAGATTTTGCCGCGGGCCTCTTGGTCGCTCATGCCGGAGGCGACCATCGTGCGGATGAGCTGCTCGGAGATGCCGACGCCGGCGGAGCCTGCCCCGAGCATCACCACGCGTTGCTCGCCGAGCGTGCCGCCGGCGGCTTCCATGGCGGCCAGAATTGTGCCGGTGGTGACCGCGGCGGTTCCTTGGATGTCGTCGTTGAAGGTGCAAAGCCGATCGCGATACTTGTCGATGATTCGCTCGGCGTCGACGGAGGCAAAGTCTTCCCATTGCAGCAGCACGTTGGGAAAGCGGCGCATGATCGCGGCGACGAACTGTTCGATAAAGTCGTCGTACTGTGGCCCCTTGATCCGCTCGTGCCGCCAGCCGATATAGCGGGGATCGTTCAACCGATCGGCGTTGTTGGTGCCCAGGTCGAGCAGCATCGGCAGCGTCTTGGCCGGATCGACGCCGCCGCAGAGCGAGTAAAGCGAGAGCTTGCCGATCGGGATGCCCATGCCGCCGGCGCCCTGGTCGCCAAGGCCGAGGATCCGTTCGCCGTCGGTAACGACGATCACGTCGATATCGCGGTCGACGTTGGCCAGGATTTCGTCCATGGCGTCTGCATTCGGATAGGCGATGAACACCCCGCGGGCACGGCGGTAGATGTGGCTGAACTGCTGGCAAGCCAGCCCGACCACCGGCGTATAGACCAGCGGCATCATCTCGGCGGTATGATCGAGCAGCAACCGGTAGAACAACGTCTCGTTTTCGTCTTGCAATTCGCGCAGGTAGATGTGCTTGGCCAGTTCGTCGCGTTCGGCGGTGAAGGCCTCGTAGGCGCGATCGACCTGCTCGGCCAGCGTGTCGACGTGCGGCGGCAGCAGGCCGGTCAATCGATATTGCCGGCGCTCCTCTTCGGTAAATGCGGTCCCCTTATTGAGCAGCGGATCCTCGATCCGCTCAACGCCGGTCTTGTCCTTCATGTCTACGTCCTTTGCAATGCTGGCGTGGTTTCGAGGAATGGCTCGCTCCGTCACAGTCGCTAATCGAACACCTGGCCGTGACGATACTGTTCGTCCTGGCCGGCGGCGGCTGTCAATGCCGCCACGTTGGATTTGGTGAAAAAACCCTCGTAGCCGTGGCACCGTTCGACGTACTCGGTGATCAGGATCGAATAGGGCGAGTGCTTGGAGAAGATCTGCTTGAGGTTGGGGTCGTCGAGGCATTCCCCCACCACGTGCGCCAAAAAGGGTACGCCCTTTTCCTTGAGCGTGTTGACGACGTAGTCGACGTTCTTTTCGCCGCCGCGGTGGTCGCCGTCGACCACTTCGTAGGCCATGTGGTGCATGCGTCGGCCGTAGTTGCGGACGAAATCCTCGGTCGGCATCGGCAGGTTGTCGAACGAGTTGACGAACGACGGCGTATTGTTGGCCGTGAACACCTTGGCCGGCGAATGCTTGTCGTCGTCGACGTGGCCGTTGCGGTTGACGTTGGTCGAGGAATTCATCTCAGCGATGTTGTACGCGCCCCAGAAGTAATAATTGCTCATGGTGAGAAACTCAAGGATCGCATCTTCCCGCTCGCCGGCCAAAATCCGCGTGGCCATGTGATCCAGCCCGAGCACCAGCGGCACCAGTCGTTGCTGCTTGGCGAAATCGTCGATCGCCGCCAGCTTGTCGAGTTCCGCGGCATCCAGCTCGAACGGTTTGCCGAGTTGCAATGCGGCATGGTCGTCGATGTCGTGATCGCAATAGCCGATCCGATTGCCGGTGTAGTCGGAGGGGAAGGTGAATGTGAAGCCGGCGTCGGTCAGAAAGGGATTCTTCGTCTCATGGTGGTAGTTGAAGCGAATGTTGTGCGACTCGAGCACTTCGCGCGTTCTGGCTGCGTCGGTGGTGGAAAAGATTTCGCCAATGTACCGAGCGTTTGGCTTGGCCGCGGCCAAGGGATAGAGGCGGTTGACCATCGTGATCTCGTCGGAATAGTCGGCCGAGAGGGGTTCGAGCACGAACAGCCGCGGAAACTTAGGCTGCGACATCAGCACGTACACTTTGTGCGTGGCACTGACGAAGCCGGCCTGAAACCGGTACGGCCCCATCAGGTAGAGTTCGCGGAGGTAAGGGGCGGCGTCGCCGCACTCGACTTGAACTACGACGCCGCGCATCTGTTGGAGCAGATCTTCCAGTCCGCTGGCGCGGCGACGCTCGTAAATTCTCAGGCGATACTCGTCGAAGAAAGCCGAGTTCTTCTTGTCGCCCTTCGGTGGATAGGTCAATTCGTCAATCGTCATGGCTGGCTCCGCGGATAGTCGTCAAGAGAGACCGAAGTTTACGTCGTGTCGGCCGACTTGCAAAGGCCTGTGGATGGGGGCTTCGCGCAACGGCGTATAGGGATCAATCTGCTGTGTCGTTGTCCCGCGACGATCTTTGGTTTAATGCGTGCCACAGACTAGGGACGTCGACGCGGTACTCGGTACTGATGAGCGTAATGAGCAGCGATTCG
>JBBDLY010000182.1:0-5585 GCA_040878585.1 Pirellulales bacterium | reverse complement strand
TCTTATGGAGCAACTGTACGGCGCCCCCGTGGCAAAACTGGAGCGACACGGCGGACGCGTCTGGCCGATCTGGTGACTTGACTTCTATACCCTAGGATGGTAGAGTTCCACCGGTCACTCGCGAGTGAAAGTTTTGACGGTGGAGAGCACGAGGATGTAGGCGAATGACCGACCCGAAAAGCCTATTGATATTCATTGAACTGGAGTGGTTCTCGGAAAGCTGGCATGGAGCAGGACTCACGGACGATGACCTTGTCGGATTACAGATCTCGCTAATGAAATCTCCCCGGGCTGGAGACGTTATCCCAGGTACAAAGGGGGTAAGGAAAATCCGCTACGCGCCGAAATCCTGGAACACGGGAAAACGGTCCGCGTTGCGAGTCCTTTATGTCTATTTTGAGCGATATGGCCAGATCCTCCTGATCTTCGTTTACAAGAAAGGCAAGATGAGCAATCTTTCCGAAACTGGCAAGAAGGCTGTAAACCATGCCATCGAGAGAATTGAAGCCGAGTACCGAAATCAATTTGGATTCTAACTGTCCTCGGTCCTAAAACCTTATGACGTCGCCATGGCTAAGAAGTCACCCCATACTTTAGAGGAAACGCTCGTTAAGAGCTTGGAGAACTTTGCCGATGCGCTTGAAAGCGGCGAGGATCTCGCCGAGCGATTCACGTGTCGGAAGGTACTTTTAAAGCTGCCTCCAACTCCTTACGGCCCCGCTGACGTTCGCGAGACTCGACAGATACTGGGCGCCAGCCAGGCAATTTTTGCCCAGTTCTTGGGCGTCTCGCCGCGAACCGTGCAGGCTTGGGAGCAAGGTGAGCAAGTCCCCAGCCCAATCGCTCGCCGCTTCATGGACGAGATTCGCCACGATCGCGAACGCTTTCAACGGCGATTTCTCGAACTTGTGACGCCGCGCACTGTTGCGTGATTCCGCCAACTCGTGCTCAGGCTTCAGAGTTCGGCGTCTCCGACTCGAACGGGTCTTCGCTTTCCAGCAGATCGTACTTGTGCGCCAACCACTCCAGCGCGAAGACGGCGATGGCGGCGACGATTCCGATCGCAAGGCAAACCGCCACGGATGCATCGATCTGCTCGGGCAGGTAGTTTTCGTAGAGCTTGTCCTTGAATTCCAAGGCCGGCGTCAGGTCGTGCTGAAACGGCCAGACCTTGCGCAGCGAGCCAAAGATAAATCCGCAGAGCACGGCCATCGTCGGCGGCTCGTGCCGGGCAAGCAAGTATTTGAGCAGTTTGCTGAAGGCAATCAGCCCAATCAGGCACCCCGCTAAGAATACCGCCACCGTGGCGACGTTGTCGCCTGAGAGTTGCCCCCGCGGGATGCCCTTGATCGCGCCGGTCACATGCACATAAGCACCAAGCAGCACCAGGATGAACGCTCCGCTAATGCCGGGCAGAATCATTGCGCAGATGGCGATCATTCCGCATAGAAAAACATACGGCAGCGAAGGTTCGATCGCATGTCCGGTCAGCCCGGTGAGCCACCAAGCGCCCGCCGCCGCGGCGACCAACAATGTGATCTGCCGCGGGGTCCAGTGCCGCACCAGCCGCGCCACCAATAGGCCGGAAGCGAAGATTAAGCCGAAGAACGCCGACAGCGTCCGCGGCCGCGCGACTGGATCGGTCAGCAGAAAATGCATCAGTCCGGCCAGCAGCACGATCCCAGCGGCAATGCCCGCGGCCAGCGCCGCCAGGAACGCCAGGTCGATATGCACCGCCGCATCGCGCCAGCGACGCTGTTTGAGCAAGCCGATCCATTTCAAGTCGACGCGGCTGATCGCGCCCACCAGTCGCTCGTAGATGCCCAGGATCAAGGCGATCGTTCCGCCGGAAACGCCCGGAATGATGTCGGCGCCTCCCATTAAAAAGCCGCGCGCGACGTTTAACAACGCGGACTGCCAGCGGGGCAAGCGAGATTGATCGGTAACATTCATTAGAGCACGGCGTGTGAAAATAGATCGCGTAATGCGCAATCGTAGCTTGATGCGTCCGCCCTCGCGTCGCGAGTGAGGCAGCCAAAGAGTAAGAATGGATAGTTTGGGTTGTTTGTAGCGGCTATGCCTAATTGGCGGGGCCATAACATCCACGGAGTTTAGCAATTGATTTGGTTGACGGTATCTAGGGGTTCGATAAAATCCTAAGCGGTGGAGAACCGTTCTGGGCGTGCCGGCTTGACCGCTTGTCGGCCGCGCGGCGAATGTTTCGGCTGCTACCGCACCTGTGAGTTGAACCTGCGAGTCTTCCAGTTCGAGTCGAAAGTGAACCAATGACGATTCACCACCGGGGGCCGAGCATTGTAGCTTGGGCGCCGGCCAAGTTGAATCTTTTTTTTGAAGTTCGCGCGCGTCGTGACGACGGCTTCCATGAGATCGAAACGCTCATGGTACCCATTTCGTTATACGATACGTTGCGGCTGCGGGAGACTCCCGGACGGGAAATCGAGTTTCGCTGCGCGCCGGCGGCCGGATGTTCCAGTTCCAGCGACGCCTGGCGGGATGTGCCGCGGGGCGGCGAGAACATCGTTGTTCAGGCGGTCGAATTGCTTCGCCGCCGGGCCGGCTGCGAGCGGGGGGCGGCGATCGAGTTGGTCAAGCGGATTCCCTCGGCCGCCGGTCTGGGGGGCGGTTCCAGCGACGCCGCCGCGGCGCTGACAGCCGCCAACGTCCTGTGGCAACTTGACTGGTCGGCCGCGCGGCTGGCGAGTCTGGCAGCCGAACTAGGAAGCGATATTCCATTTTTTGTTCATCTTATGAGCGGAACACGTTTTTCGGCGGCGATGTGTCGCGGCCGGGGAGAACGCGTCACGCCGTCGGGGGCACTGGCGCCGCTGTATTGCGTGCTCGTGCGGCCCGCCGGGGGCCTCTCGACCGCCGAGGTCTACCGCAACTGCCGCGTGGCCGACCAGCCGCGGGGGGCGGAGTCGCTATTGGCGGCGTTGCAGGCCGGGGCCATATCGCGAGCGGCGCGGTTGCTGTACAACGCGCTAGAGCCGGCCGCCGCGGCGCTAAGCGATTCGGTCGGACGGTTGCGCGAGGAATTCGAACGACTCGACTTCCTCGGACATCAACTAACCGGCAGCGGCACGAGCTATTTCGGCCTCTGTCGTCACCGACGCCATGCGCGACAGTTGGCCGCGCGACTACGGAGCAGACAACTGGGCAGCGTCTACGTCGTCCAAACAGCGAATTGAATCGCGAACTTTAGGAGGAAGGCCGTGCAAATCACCGAGGTACGCATCAAACTCATGGAGGAGGGGGGCGACCGCCTCAAGGCGTTCTGCTCGATCACGTTCGACGACTGCTTCGTCATTCGCGACCTGAAAATCATCGAGGGAAGCAGCGGCCCGTTCGTGGCCATGCCCAGCCGCAAGCTCACCGCCCACTGCGGCAAGTGCGGCTATAAGAATCATCTGCGGGCCAACTACTGCAACCAATGCGGCGCGCAGCAAGACGCCGACCGCGGCGGCCGCGACGAAGACGGCCGGGCAAAGCTCTACGCCGACATCGCGCATCCGATCAATTCGGAATGCCGCGAGATGATCCAAAGCCGCGTGATCGAGGAATTCGCAGCCGAACAAAAGCTGGCCACGCAGCCCGGCTACATCTCGCGGTACGACGACTACGACGAAGGACCGGTGCCGCACATCACCCCGCGCGGCGCGCCCAGCCAGACCCAGGCGGAGCGGACCGAGTTCGACGAAGACGCCCACCACGGCGGCGGCAAGCCACACGTGGAAAAAGGAGAAGCCGGCCCCCCGCCGCCGCATAAACGACGCACCGACGCGGGCGGCGGCAAAACCGCCCCGGCCGAGGAACGCCGCCGAAAGGAAAACGGCGGGTTTGGGGAAGGGATTTTTTAGGGCTTTCCAGGCTTGTTCTCCCCGAACATTCTCTCGAATTCCTTTCGACTCAAACCTTTGGAAATCCTAAAGGTTCCCCCGTCGTCATAGATGATGGCCGCTTCATAATCTTCTGGCCACCCAATGTCGAGCGGCCAACTTTCCAAAGTCGGCTCCAGAGGATCGGGCCGCGTCCACTCGACAGCGTGTTTCGGAGACGTCTCTACGATGACCATGCCGCCATCTTTGAGACGGATCGCCCTAAGATTTGAGAACCCTGGCGGCAATTCAGCCGTTGCGTAGAAATCGGGCATCTTGGAAATCAGTTTCTTGTTCTGCGGGGCATCCCACGGTTGGTCCAGTTTGAATTCTCGGTAAAGGCCGTTGCCGGCGACATACGGCAGCAATAGGACACGCCAACTCAATTGCGGCTTGTCTGTCAGCAGGTGCTCTGTCGCGTAAGGCAGAGGACATTCTTCGTAAACGCGGTAGCGCAAGGCTCCGTTGCTGATTCGCTCAATTTTCCAATGTTCCGACTCGCGCTCTTTCGCCACTTCCAACCGCGCCAACCATTCATCGACCGCGCCACTGACGGGTTCTGGGCTTTTTGTTTGGAGTTGAACTTGATCATCCAATTGTCTGATTTCCATGTCGTCAAGTATGGTCGACAGCAATCGGGGCAGGTTGAGCGAAACGACCCGCCTTGCCGTCGGGCCGCGCAGCCTACTGACGAAATGATCGATCTGTTTACGATCGTCATCAGTCAGTTCTTCAGTCAGGTCGATGTAGTTTGCCCGCAGTTCTTTCAAAACCGGATTGCGCCACGCTTCAACCTTCTTCTCAAGCTGGTCGAGCGAAACCCCATCCAGAGGTTGAAAGCAAGCGCTTACATGAACTTGCTCGCCAAGGTCAATTCGCGCTGTCATTGCCTGGGTGTAAAACGCCAATGGCATGTAGAGACCGGAAACGTCTTTGTACTCATTGCGATATCGTTCACGCCAGCGATCCGGAAGGCGTGGGAACCAATTGCTCACGTTCAAGCAGACGATGATGTCTCCAGCGGGAGCCCGCCCTACCTGTTCTCGCAACTGCTGCTTAATCTCTTCAGTTTCATCTACCGCATCCAGTATTTCAGGCATATCATGCTGCCTGGTAAATAACACGGTTGTGCGGGCAGGTGTCATGTAGACACTCGACTTGCCAAACATTTCATTGAGATCGTAATAAACGCGTTTCCGTCGCTTCTTCTTTTCCGCTTCTGGCGGCAGCGCCTCGACGAACTTCTCTATGCTGAGTGGATGCTTTAACGTGACTTGAATGGTCCATGCCTGAACCGCAAAACGCCTGGTTAAGAAATAAGAGAAATCATCTTCTTCCTTATGCACTGGCGACAACAGTGTGATCGTCTCAATGTTGTCGAGTGCCAACTCCGCATGCCGCCCTCGCTCCGCCCAGCCGTTCGGTACCAAACTTCCGAAATCGCACTCGAGCAATCGTCGGCCTTGGTCCGACTTTAGCAATGCCGGCACGTCGATGAGCACGGCGAGATTGAACTCATCGCAGATGAGCGACGTTTCGCGCTGGGAGAATTTCTCGTCGCCCGCAGCGGGGTGGGTCGGCAGAAAACTGGCGCATAGACAGGCGAACGCCATAAGAAGACAACGCATCGACCAGCCCTCCCTAGGGTTTGTGGCACGTCAGCTTCTTCAAGCGTAGCAGAGTAGGGCG
>JBBDLY010000181.1:0-5585 GCA_040878585.1 Pirellulales bacterium | reverse complement strand
ATCGGCAGCCTGCTCGGCTGCGGCGGGCGACTCGACGGACGTTTTCGTGTCGGGTGACAACTCGCCGCGATGGACTGGCGAGCCGGCGTCGGACGGCTCGTCCTTGGCGGCATTCTCAGCATCCGGCAAGGGCGAGTAGGCCGTTTCGGAAACGTCCGCCGCGCCCGGCGCAGGCCGAGGAACCCGCGTCAAGGCCCGCTCCATCGATTCCAGCCGCCGCCCCACCATCAGCGCGTTGGCGAACCGTTCGGAAGGTTCCTTGGCGAGCAGTTGCATGATGATCGAATCGAATTCCTGGGGTGCGTCATGCGCGAAGCGGCGTACCGATTCCGGTTCGGCGTACCGCTGCTTGTGCAGCATCTCGAGCATCGACTTGGCCTTAAACGGCGGCCGCCCGGCCAGCAAGGCGTACAGCACGCAGCCGAGACTGTACAGATCGCAGTGGTGCGTCACGCGGCGGCCGTCGGCCTGCTCCGGCGCCATGTATTCGGCCGTGCCGATCACGCCCCCTTCGCTCGTCAGGCTCATGTTGCCGAACAGCCGTGCGATGCCGAAGTCGGACAGCTTGACTTCGTTCTCGCGGGTCACCAGCAGGTTGGCGGGCTTGATGTCGCGATGCACGATGCCGTGATCGTGCGCCAGCTTCAGCGCCCGGCAGAGCATGATACCGATTTGGGCCGCTTCGCGCCAGTTGAAGCGGCGTCCGGCGCGGAGTTCGTCTTCCAACGTCGGACCGTCGACCAACTCCATGGCGTAGAACAAATAATCGTCTTGCCGGCCATAGCCGAACAACTTGACGATGTTGGGATGTTCCAACTGCTTGAGCGACTCGATTTCTGCCTCGAACCGCTCGCGAAAGCCTTCCCGCTCGGCCAAGGCGGGCGAGAGCACCTTGACGGCGGCCTGCTTGCCAGTGTCGACCTCGAGGGCGGCAAATACGGTCCCCATTCCGCCGCGGCCAATCTGACGGCCGATCTGATACGGTCCAAGCCGCTTGAACTCCATATGGAAATCCGAAAAGAGTATCGGTCCTGCTCCGCCGCATTGCTCCTAGGATGTTATCATTGAACGAACCACCAAGGCAATCAAGTAGCTTCACCCTCCAGCCTCACGCCTCAAGCCTCACGCCTCAAGCCTCCATGTTCGGCATCCTCAACATCAACAAGCCGCCTGGCTGTACGTCGCGCGACGTCGTCAATCAGGTGCAGCGGCTGCTCCGCGGTCTGGGACATGGTCGCGGCCTCAAGCTCGGCCACGCCGGCACGCTCGATCCCTTGGCAACCGGCGTGTTGGTGGTCTGCATTGGACCGGCCACCCGCTTGATTTCGCACGTGCAACAGATGCCCAAGCAGTACGTCGGCACGTTCCTGCTAGGCCGGCAGAGCGACAGCTACGATGTCGAGACCCCCTGCCGATCGCTCGACGACGCGCCTCAGCCGTCGCTGGCCGACCTCAACGCCAAGCTGCCGGCCTTCCTCGGTGTGATTGAGCAGACGCCTCCGACCTATTCCGCGGTGAAGATCGCCGGCCGCCGCGCCTACGATCTGGCCCGGCAGGGAAAAACGGTGGAGATCACGCCGCGCCCCGTAACGATCCATTCACTGGAGATAACTCGCTACGAATATCCGGAACTAGAACTATCGATACGCTGCGGCTCGGGCACTTACGTCCGCTCGCTGGGGCATGATCTGGCGGTGGCGAGCGGAACGGATGCGGTGATGGCCGCGCTGACGCGAACCGCGATCGGCGCGTTCACACTAAAGGAGGCCCTCGCGCCGGAGCAGCTCACTGCGGAGAATCTCGCGGGACAGTTGCTGCCCGCCATCCGAGCGGTAGACCACCTGCCGCAAGTCGCACTCTCGGATACGGAAGTCGCGGAAATCCGGCAAGGCAAACGAATCGACCGCGGTCCGCAGCCGGGCGACTGCGAAATTGCGGCGGTCGAGGCAACCGGCGAACTGGTCGCTCTGCTGGAAAGCCGCGGCTGTTGGCTGGCGCCGAAGACCGTTTTCATGCCACCTCAAGCACCCTGTTGATCGACGGAGACACTGAGGAATGTGTGCTTGTCCGCAGATGGCGCAGATGCTCGCAGATAATGTCCGTAGCTCCACTTTCTATGTTGCAAACGCCTGGAAATTGTGGCGATTTTTATTCGACGCGGGTCTTTCCGGTCGGTTATAATGAGCAGCTTAGAAACGTAGTTCCCGCCGGTTGCCCGCGACCTGAGCCATCATTACCGTGGGCGAACAAGCCGCTAAAAACCATCCCTCCACACCTTCTTCACGGAATTGACCCCTTATGCCAAGCATTCTTACCCGGTATCGGTTTACAGCACCAAGTTTTCTGACCGTTGCCCTCTGTTTTGCGTTGCCGGCGTTTGCCGCCGACGGGACGCAGTTGCCCGCCATCCAGCCGACCAACGAGCGGCCAGCCGAGCAAGCCGATCCGGCGGAAGCAGTGGCGAGCACGCCCAAGTTCACAGCCGGCCCTCAGGCGAACTGGATTTGGGACGCCGCTGGCGGAGAGTCGTGCCAACTACAGCGGACATTCTCCGGCGGTGCGAAATCGGCGCAGCTGATTGCCACGTGCGACAACCGGGTGACCCTGTTTCTTAACGGCAAGCAGATCGCGACCAGCAGTGAGTGGCAGGCGCCCGTGGTGGTCGACGTCTCCGACAAGCTCTTGCCGGGCGACAATCGGATTCGTGTCGACGCGGCCAACGACGGCGGCGTGAAAGCGTTTGCCCTGAAATTGATCCTTACCGCGGCGGACGGCAAGCAACAGTACGTCGTGACGGACGACAGTTGGCAGTCTCAAGCGGGCCAGCCGGCGAAGGTGCTCGGCAAGATGGGCGATGCGCCTTGGGGGAATGTGTTCACCGATTCCGTTGCGCCGACGGCCACGGCGAGCGCCCGCAATGTCTTCAACGTGCTGCCCGGCTTTCAGGTCGAACTGCTCTACACGGTGCCGAAAAACAGCCAAGGATCGTGGGTTGCCATCGCCTTTGACGATCGCGGCCGGTTGATCGCCAGCGACCAAGGCGGCCAGGGCCTGTATCGCATTACGCCCGCGCCGATCGGTAGCGACAAGCCGACCCAGGTGGAAAAGTTGAACGTCAAGATGACCGGTTGCCAGGGCATGTTGCATGCCTTCGGCAAGTTGTATTGCTCGGTCAACGGCGGCCCTGGGAGCGGTTTCTATATCCTGGAAGACACCACCGGCGACGATCAATACGACAAGGTCACCAAGGTCAAGGACTTTCGCGGTGGCGGCGAGCACGGTCCCCACGCCGTGCGACTTAGCCCCGACGGCAAGTCGATTTACGTAATCGCCGGTAATCACACCGACCCGCCGCAGAATTTCGACCATAGCCGCGTCCCCAAGAACTGGGATGAAGACCTGCTGCTGCCGCGGCAATGGGACGCTCGCGGCCATGCCCGCGGAAAACTGGCCCCTGGCGGCTGGGTCGCCAAGACCGATCCGGAAGGCAAGACGTGGGAGATTTTCAGCAGCGGTTATCGCAACCCCTACGACATGGACTTCAACGCCGACGGCGAACTTTTTGTGTACGACGCCGACATGGAATGGGACATGGGCATGCCGTGGTATCGTCCCACGCGGGTTACGCATTCGCCCAGCGGCAGCGAATTTGGCTGGCGGAGCGGCACGGGCAAGTGGCCCGACTACTACGTCGACAGCTTGCCGACCACCGTCGATATCGGCCCCGGCTCGCCGGTCGGCGTCACCTTTGGCTACGGCGCGAAGTTCCCGGCCAAGTATCAGAAAGCGCTGTATGTGTTGGACTGGACCTTTGGCACCATGTACGCGCTGCACCTGGACCCGGACGGCGCCACCTACCGTGGTGAGAAAGAGGAGTTCCTGTCACGCACGCCGCTGCCGCTGACCGATGCGGAAATCGGCCCCGACGGGGCGATGTACTTCACCGTCGGCGGTCGCAACACGCAGTCGGAACTGTACCGCGTCCGCTACGTGGGCGACGAATCGACCGCGCCGGTCGACGCCAAGAATGCACAGTTCGCTGAGCAGCGGGCGCTGCGCCAGCAAATGGAGGCGCTGCATCTGCCCGCCGGCGCCGAGGCGATCGACGCCATCTGGCCGCAACTCAGTCACGCCGACCGCTACATTCGCTACGCCGCTCGGGTGGCGCTGGAGCATCAGGACGTGACGCAATGGCAGGACCGAGCCTTGCAGGAGAAGAATCCGCAAGCGGCAATTCAGGCGATTGTGGCGCTGGCTCGTCAAGGCGACAAGCAGTTGCAGCCGAAACTGCTGGAGACGCTCGGCCGGATCGACCTCGCCAAGCTCACGGAACCGCAACGGCTCGATTTGCTGCGGGCCTATCAATTGGTGTTCATCCGCACCGGCGAGCCAGACGCGGCCACGGCGGCCAAACTGGTCAAGCAGTTCGATCCGCTTTATCCAGCGGAAAGCGACGCGGCGAATCGCGAATTGAGTCAACTGCTGGTTTATCTCAATTCGCCGACGGTCGCCAGCAAGACCTTGCAGTTGCTGGAGCGCGAAACGGAAACCTCGCCGCAGGAAATGGCCGAACTGCTCGCCCGTAACCAAGGTTACGGCGGCACGATCGCCAAGATGCTGGCCGATCAACCGGAAATTGAAAAGCTGCACCTGGCCTTCGTGCTCCGCAATCTGCGCTACGGTTGGACGCTGGAAGAACGACAGCGATACTTTGACTTCCTGGACGCCGCGGGCCGCAAGAGCGGCGGCGCCAGCTACCACGGTTTCATCGGCAACATCCGGAAGGAGGCGCTCGACAACGCCTCGCCGGCCGAACGGGCGGCGTTGGTCGACAAGTCGCCGCCGCCGAAGCCGACCGAACTGCCTCAGCCGAAAGGCCCCGGGCACACCTGGACGATCGAGGAAATCGCCAGCCTCACGGCCGACGGCCTGTCGGGCCGCGATTTCGAGCAAGGCCGCCTCGCGTATGCCGCTTCGCGATGCATCGTTTGCCATCGTTTCGACGGTGACGGCGGGGCGACCGGTCCCGACCTGACGAACGTCGCCGGCCGCTTCAGTTATCGCGATCTGGCCGAATCATTGATCGAGCCGAGCAAGGTCATTTCCGATCAATATCGGGGATCGATCATTGAGACCATCGACGGCAAGATCATCACCGGACGCCTGGCGACCGAGGACGACGACAAACTCACCGTGCTGATCGATCCGGAGGACGCCACCAAGGTCGTCGAACTGGCCCGCGACCAGGTCGAGTCGATCGAACCGGCCCCGGTGTCGCTGATGCCCGCCGATCTGGTCAACGTACTCAACGAACAGGAACTGCTCGATCTGCTGGCCTACCTGATGTCGCGCGGCAATCCGAACGATCCGATGTTCGCCAAGTAACGATGTGCCATGCGGGAGACGGCAAAGTCTTTGGGTTCGCTGAAAGGCGTTGCCAGAGTAGGTCGAACGCGGTCTGCTGCTGCTCAGGGTTGAGCGTGTCGATAAACGTTTCAATGTTCATCGGGGTTCCTCGTTGATAGGAGTTCCAACCATATAGTTTAGCAGCACGACGACGGAGTGTCGACCAACGCCGGTTTGTC
>JBBDLY010000180.1:4020-5589 GCA_040878585.1 Pirellulales bacterium | reverse complement strand
TCTATGTCGGAAGAAGATTTTGACGTTGCCCAGCTAGCAGCCTATCTGCACCTTAATCCAGACAAGGTGCAGCGGCTGGCCGATCGTGGCAAGCTGCCTGGGCGGCGGCTGGGGGGTGATTGGCAGTTTTCAAGACAGGAGATTCACCACTGGCTGGAGAATCGCATTGGTCTGTCGGACGACGCCGATTTGATCGAGGTGGAGTCGATCCTCGAACGGTCCGATACCGAGCCGATGCCGGTTATCTCGCAGATGCTCAAGCCGGAAGCCGTGGCGGTTCCGTTCGACGCCCGCACGCGGAACTCGGTGGTCACCCGTCTGTGCGACCTGGCGGCGACCACCGGCCTGTTGTGGGATCCGCCCAAGATGGCCGAGGCGGTCCGCGCCCGCGAGCAGATGCATCCCACGGCGGTCGACAACGGCGTGGCCCTGCTGCACCCTCGGCGTCCGCTGCCGAGCATACTGGGCGAGGCGTTCATCGCGCTGGGGGTCACGCCGCAAGGCATTCCATTCGGGGCCGACCGCGGCGGGTTGACTGATATCTTCTTTCTGATCTGCTCCCTCGACGACACCGGGCACCTGCGCACACTGGCCCGGCTCAGCCGGATGGTGGGCGACGCCGATTTTGTCTCCCAATTGCGAGCCGCGACCTCGTCCGACGAAGCGCTACGACTGCTCACCGCCCGCGAAGCGGACTTGACCGACTAGCCGCGATTGGGGAGAACTGGCCGACATGTCTTCCAGCCAATCCGTAATCGTACAGGCCATCGGCGATTTCTCGCCACCTGAGTTCCACGCCGCGGCGGAGTTGCTGCGCGGCCCATGCGACGTCGTCTTCGACGCGACGCCGGGGGCCGCCTGCGAGCGGGTGTTTCATGCGCGGCGGTGGCCAACGATTGTGGTCGTCGCGCAATCCCGCCCCGGTGAGATCGACGCGACCGGGTTGAGCCGCTTGCAGCAGTTGGCCCCGTTGGCGCGTTTTATCGCCTTGCTCGGTCCGTGGTGCGAAGGGGAAGCGCGGAGCGGAGCGCCTTGGCCGGGCATGCTCCGCACCTACTGGCACCAGTGGACCGCCCGCTGGGCCGGGGAACTGCTTTGTGCCGGTGGCGGCGCGTTGCCAAGCTGGTCCCATGCCGCGAGCAGCCCGCCGGAAGACCGCTTGCTGGCGCGCGTTCGGTCGCCGCGTCCACGGCGGCCGGGCCTGATCGCCGTGGCTGGCGGCGTCTACGATACGGCCGACATGCTTTGCGATGCCTGCGAATCGCTCGGTTACTCGGCCTGCTGGCTGGGCCGCGACGGCGCTCGCCTCGCCCGCGGCGTTTCGCTGGTGATTTGGGACGGGCTGGCCAAGGAGTCGCAAGCGATCGGGCAACTGGCCGCTCGATTCCCTCGCGTGCCGCTACTGGTGGCGCTCGATTTTCCGCGCCATGGCGACACCGAGCAACTGCGGCAAGCGGGCGTCTGCGGCGTGCTTTCCAAGCCTTTTCTGCTGGAAGAACTGGCCTGGCACGTCGATCGCGCCTGGGATTCTCCCCGCCAAACGGCCGACCGGGCCGTCGCCTGATGCGA
>JBBDLY010000180.1:0-3920 GCA_040878585.1 Pirellulales bacterium | reverse complement strand
GTCGCCTGATGCGACTGGCTCCCTCGTCAACGGACAAGTCTTCGGGTAAGATAGATTCTGTTCGCATAATGCGAGGTGCTGACCCTCTCAACGCGGGTCGATTCAGGTTAGTCGGCCCAGCGGTTCCCTTGCTGAGAAGGCCACTCGTTTCTGTCGCTTCCGCCAGAGAAGCCGAGTACCCCGATCATGATGAATAGTAGACGTATTCTGAATTATGTAGTGGCGGAACCATTTCGTCCCTTCCGGATCAAGATGGTCAGCGGTGAGACGATCGAAGTACGCCACCCCGAAATGATCGCGGTGGGCAAAACAACCGTTCGCATTTCGGTTTGGGCGGCCGATGCCGATTCGGAACCACGAGAACGCGAGCGAGAACTTTCAATCCTCTTGATCGAATCGATCGAGGTTGAGGAATCTTCCGTCCGACAAAGTTAGCGACTTTCCCAGGTGAGCATGGAACTGTTACCGATTATCGAACAAGACCCGCGGCCGATCGCGCTCGCGGGCGGCGCCTCCAAGGGTTCCTACGCTTTCATTAGCCTGGGCTGTCCGAAGAACCTCGTCGACAGCGAGCGGATGCTGGGTATTTTGCAGGTCGACGGCTACGACCTCGTCTCCGATCCGGTCGGGGCCGACTTCGCCGTGGTCAACACCTGCGGCTTTATCGAGAGCGCCCGGGCGGAAAGCTTTTCGGCCATCGACGAAATGCTGGAACTGAAGCGGCAAGGCGCGCTGCGGGGCGTGATTGTCTCCGGCTGCCTGGCCGAACGGGAAAAGCAAGCGCTGCTGGAATCGCGGCCCGGCATCGACCACATCGTTGGCGTGTTTGGCCGCGAGGAGATCGCGCGGGTGGCCGATCGTTTCATCGGCGGCTTGGACGAGCAGCGGAGCGTCTTCCAGCCTGCACCGATCCGTCCGCTGGACGACCGCAATCGGTTTCGCATCACGCCCAAGCATTTTGCCTACTTGAAGATATCCGAAGGTTGCGACCGGCTCTGTACCTTCTGCGCAATTCCTAAGATGCGCGGCAAGCATGCCACCAAGCCTATGGAAGAGGTGATCGCCGAGGCAGAGCAACTGGCCGCCGACGGGGTCCGCGAACTGAACATCGTCGCCCAAGACACCACCTACTACGGCATGGACCTGTACGGCGAACCGCGACTGGCCGAACTGCTGGGCAAACTCAACGAGGTGCAGGGCCTGGAGTGGATTCGGCTGCTGTATCTCTACCCGATGTACTTCACCGACGAAGTGATCGAGGCGATCGCCGCCAGCGACAAGATTGTGCCTTACCTCGATATGCCGCTGCAGCACATCAACGATACAATGCTCAAGCGGATGCAGCGGCGCGTCAATCGGGCCAACACCGAGGAGTTGCTCGGCAAGCTCCGTGCGCGCATCGACGGCCTGGTGATGCGGACCACATTCATCACCGGTTTCCCGGGCGAGACGGACGAGCAGTTTGAAGAACTGGTCGCGTTTGTCGAGCAGCAGCGATTCGAGCGGATGGGCGTGTTCACCTACTCGTTCGAGCCGGACACGCCGGCGGCCAAACTGCCGGATCATCTGCCCGAGGACGTAAAGAACGCCCGCCGCGACCGCCTGATGGAATTGCAGCAAGAAATCGCCTTTGAGTGGAACGAGCAGCAGTTGGGCCGCCGGTTCGAGGTGTTGATCGACTCGCCGGTGGCCGAAGAGCCGACCGCCTCGATCGGCCGCGCCTATACCGACGCGCCCGACATCGACGGCTTGGTCTACGTGACCGGCGACGGGCTGCGGCCAGGCCAACTGGTCGAGTGCGAAGTGGTCGGCTACCGAGACTACGACCTGATCGCAGTCGCCGACGGGGAACCCCGGTAGCAAACCCGGCTCGCAACGCAAGCAAGTGATGAGACAACGTACCGGATCGATAACCATTTCATCGGATTAACCCAGTCAACACGTCGCACCGGCGCCATGCACTTGCTTGCGCTGCGTGCTGGTACACCTGAGCAATACCGCATGGCAGTCCGCGTCGAAAAAAAGCAGCCGAAACCCCCGAACCAGCAGGTGTTCAACGTCCCGAATCTGCTGACGGGGTCGCGGATGGTGTTGGCGATTGTGTTGTTCGGCCTGCTCGGTTGGGCGCAAGGGGTGATCGCATCGTCGCCGCAACTGGCGAGCCATTTGTATCTGACGTCGATGATCATTTTTATCGTCGCGGCGGCCACCGATTGGGTCGACGGCTATTGGGCGCGGAAGTACGGCCAGGTCACCACACTGGGCCGCATCTTCGACCCGTTCGTCGATAAGTTCATCGTCTGCGGCACGTTTATCTATCTCGTCGCCAGCGAAGGTTCGCATGTGACCGCCTGGATGGCCACGGTGATTGTTGCTCGCGAGTTGCTGGTGACGGCCCTGCGGGGCTACGTCGAGCAGCAAGGGGGCGACTTTTCCGCCCAGATGCCCGGCAAGCTGAAGATGGTCCTTCAGTGCGTGGCGGCGGTGGCGGCCTTGTGGGTGCTGACCTACACCGGAGAGACACGACCCGCCGACTGGATGACCTGGACGCTGCTGATCTCGCTGTGGGGGGCGATCGTGCTGACCCTCTATTCCGGCGTCGGCTACGTGTTCAGTGCGGTGCGGATGTTGCGGCAGTAACTGTTTTCCTCCTCTTGCTTGCCGCCATGAATATCGAAGCGATCCTAGGCGTCCTCGTGCTGTGCGTGCTCGCAGTCAATGCGACGGTATGGCTAGTCATCGGCAGGCGGATGTCCCAGGGCGTCGATCTGCTGCCGTACGTGCCGCGCCGGCTTGTTCCGTGGGACGGCTTACGGGTGGCGCTGGCGTTTCTGATCTATCTTGGGCTAACCGCGGCCTTGGTGTTGCCGGTCGCACGGATGTTGGTCGAAGCCAACGATGCCACGCGGCTCACGGCCGGCCTGATCGCTACGGCGGTGGGGCATCTGGCGGCCGTCCTCGTGATTGCCAAACTGCTCAGCGATGCCTGCGGGGCGACGGCGCGCGACCTCGGTTTGAGCGGCGGCACGTTTCTCGGCGATGTCAGGCTGGGCGCGATCACGTTCCTGGCCGTCGCGCCGCCGGTCTACCTGCTGCAAACCTTGCTCGCGCGGTTCAGCGACCAGAAGCACGGCGTGATCGAGATGCTCGAGGAAAACCAAACGCCGATGCTGTTTGCCGCGGCGGCGTTTGTGGCGGTGATCGTGGCCCCGATCGCCGAAGAGTTCCTGTTCCGCGTCGTGCTGCAAGGATGGTTGGAGCGAAGATTCGATATCGGCTCGCCAGACGCGGCTCGAATCGTCGAGGCCGAACAGTTCGATTCGGATTCCTCAGCCGACCAGGCCGCCGCCGAAGAACCGTCGCTTGAGACGTCTCCGCTGGCCGCCAACAATCCGTATGAATCTCCGCAATCACCCCCGGCCCAGTGGCCGCTGGCGGCTCGCCAAACCGCCGCCATACGAGGCCCTGAGATCGTGCCGATCCTGATTAGCAGCGCGGTCTTCGCGGCCTTTCACATAGGGCAGGGGATGGCGCCGGTCTCGTTGTTTTTTCTGGCCTTGGCCTTGGGCTTTCTCTATCAGCGGACGCATCGCATCGTGCCATGCATCACGGTCCATCTACTGCTCAACGGCACCAGCATGACGCTGCTGTGGCTATTCCTGAAATACGATCTGATGAACCCGTAGCCTCAAAACCTTAGCCCCCGGTGAACACACCGGGGGCACTATGCGGCGTCATGGCCGTTTGGTTGCGCCCCAGCGCGTCGGCCGCAAGCTCACTGCCTCGCCATTGCCGCCGGCGGCGCTGCCAAGGCCGTCTTGCGAGACAAGTAAGACGGCTCTCCGAAGCCGTCTTACGAGAAACTTCAGTTTCGAGGAGTATCCCGGTGCCAATTGGCGCTGAGATGCAGACCCGTGCCG
>JBBDLY010000179.1:4244-5614 GCA_040878585.1 Pirellulales bacterium | reverse complement strand
GCCGCGGGAATTCAACCTGATGTTCAAGACCTACGTCGGCGCGCTCTCCGGCGAGGAAGGCGCGGCGTTCTTGCGGCCCGAGACCGCGCAGGGCATCTTCGTCAACTTCAAGAACGTGGTCGACAGCACCAGGGTGAAGATCCCCTTCGGCATCGCCCAAGTCGGCAAGAGCTTCCGCAACGAGATCACGCCGCGAAATTTCACCTTCCGCTCGCGAGAATTCGAGCAGATGGAGATCGAGTTCTTCTGTCATCCGAGCGAATCGGCGCAGTGGTACAAGTATTGGCGGGATCGCCGCTTCCAGTGGTATACCGACCTCGGACTGGCGGGCGAACGGTTGCAACTGCGCGATCACGACCCCGACGAGTTGAGCCATTACTCGACCGGCACGGCCGACATCGAATATGCGTTTCCGTTCCTGCCGCCAGGAGAGTACGGCGAACTGGAGGGCATTGCCCATCGTGGCGACTTCGACCTGCGAAGCCACATGGAAGGCAAGCTCGATCCCGACACTTGTCCGCTGGAAGTCGAGAAGGGGCCTGACGGCAAACCCAAGTATCGCGGCAGCGGGAAGGACTTGCAGTACCGTGACGAACTAACCAACGAAAAATTTACCCCGCATGTCATTGAGCCGTCGGCCGGCGCCGACCGGGCGACGTTGGCGTTTTTGTGCGAAGCCTACTGCGAGGACGAGGCCCCGGACGAAAGCGGCAAGATGCAAACTCGCACGGTGATGAAGTTCCACCCGCGGATTGCTCCGCTGAAAGCGGCCATATTCCCGTTGGTCAAGAAAGACGGCATGCCGGAGATCGCCAAGGACATCTACAAAACGCTCAAAAGACAGTTTCCGGTCTTCTACGACGAGAAAGGCGCAGTCGGCCGCCGCTATCGCCGCCAGGACGAAGCGGGCACGCCGTTCTGCTTCACCGTCGACGGCGAAACACTCCGCGACAAGACCGTCACCGTCCGCGACCGCGACTCGTTGGAGCAGCGGCGAGTGAAAATCGACGATCTGGAAGCGGATCTATTGGCGCGGCTTTCGTAGCGCGGCAATCCGCGCGACACACCCAGCACGCGACCTACTCAGGCAGCGGCCGCTGGGGAGGCGACTCGCCGCGCCGGAAAAAAGGAAGATCAAACGGCAGTTGAACGCCGCCGGCCGCGGGCGCATCCTGCTGTGCCGGCGGGGGAGGCAGTTCCTCGCCCGGCTGCGGCAAATCCTCCTCCGGCACCAGCGGCTTGCCGGGGGGCGCATGCTCCTCACTCGGCTCGGGAACTATCTCATTCTCGAGTTCGTCGAGTGGTTCCGGTCGAACCTTGATCAGTTCCGGCGGGGCCGGCAGGCCCGGTCGCGGCTGGCCGCCGGGAGC
>JBBDLY010000179.1:0-4234 GCA_040878585.1 Pirellulales bacterium | reverse complement strand
CAGTCGATCCCGCCTCATCTTAATCGAGGCGCGCAAACTGAGTTGGTCGGGCCGCGCCTCGACTTCGGCATCGAGACCGCGGAACCACTTTTGGATCGGGAACTCGTATTCTTCCGGAATATCATTGAAAGACGCAATCCGCGCCGCCGTGGTCGAGCGCCACTGCGGACGGCTGACCGTCGATGCCCCCGCGGCAGGTTGGAGTAGCTCGTAGTCGCCCTCTAAAGGGCAATCGAGCCGCGCACCCACCAACAGTTCGGCAACCTGTAAGGAATCTTTAAGCGGAACGTGCAACTGCTCGTGCAGCCGATGCATGAAGACTGCGTTGCCGCAACTGACGTCGATCGCGCGCTGGAAGCCGAGTGCGTTGCCCGCCGACCGCAAGGAGGTCTTGGAAATATCGCCAATATGCAGGCGAATCTGCGCGGGTCGGTCGGCTTCGATCCAGCGGAACTGCGGAATCACCCGGTCGAGCACTGGCTTATTGAAAGACAGCACGGTCATTTGGGGACTGCGGAACCGCCACAGCCCGCCCAGCAGTTGTGCGTAGCCGACTTGGCGGGTGTCCTGCCGCGGAACGAAATCGAGCAGATTCAATACACCGTCCAGTACGCCCAGGTCGGGCGCTCCGCCCAAATAACCTCGCGACGTATTCAAGTCGGGCAGCGCCCAGCCGACGCGACCGCCACGGACCACCAGCGGCGCATTGAACTGTTCCAGGCCGAAGAACAAGTAGTCGTTAGTCACACCGGCGGTCACGACGTCGAGCCGGACCAGATCCCGCGACAGTCGCCCCAGACGCTGCCGGGTGGCGGGGCCGAGGAACTGAGTCAGCGAGTCCCAGTTGCGGCTGGAAAGGGGCAACACGTGGGCTTCGATCACTACCTCTTCAATCTTTTCCTCCTCCGTGGCGTAGCGACGAATTCCGATTGCGACCGGATCGAGCCGAGCCTCGGAGGTGTTGTACTCGTCGAGGAAACGGCGGTACGCGGCCAACTCCGCATCGCTGATCTCGGCCAATTCAACATCGGGAACGGGCAAGAACACACCACGCGCGCCGCGCTGCGAATCGGAATAGTCCAGCCCGCCCCCTGCACGCTGCCTGACCACGATCTTGCTGCCAGCGGCATTCTTGCCGAAGCCAGGCGGCAGAAAGCCGGCGTCGACGAGCGTCGACACCTTGGAGGTATCGACCCCTTCGCCCCAAGCGGCCCAGCGGGCCATCTCGAGGATTTGCATCGAGGCGATCGATTGGTTGCGGCGGATCGACTCGATGCGATACCGCGGCCCCGCCAGGTTCCGCCAGAAGGCGTCGGATAGATAGACAAAGATTGTTTCCTTCCGATCCACGGGCATCTTATCGCGGGCATAGATGAAGTCGGGCGACTGCGCAAGCGAACGTTCGCCCGCCCCTGCCTGCAGGAATCGCTCGGCAATGTACCGCGAAGTGGTGACCAGATGATAATTGCCGTCGACGATGTAGAACGAGCGCAGGCGATTATCAGGAGTGTGAATGAACGATACCTTCTTGCCGCCGATCTCGATCGTCTCTTCCACGGCGTCTTCGTAGCGCGCCTTCGCCTCCTGACGCTGACCGTTGAGATTGTTGGCCAGCAGGAAGTTGTTACGGGCCTCAAACAGGATGCCCATCGCCGGACCTTCGCGGAAGAACATATCCGTGCCGATAACCGCCACGTCGGTGATCAGCGTACCGCCGAGCATCCGCGAGAGAGCGGTTTCCTTGAGTCCCAGTTGGTCCTGAGACTTGCCGTTGGTATTCAAATCGAGACTGCGATGCGAGATCATCTTCGCCAGGTCGCCGCCGAATTCCTCCAGCGTCGTTTGCATCCAAACGTAGTTGGCGTAGTCGCCCGTGCGAATGTAAAAACACTCCTCCGGCACGTGGTGGGCCAGCGGTTCGATCTGCACGTCTCCCTCGATGGCTGGCACTTCGGCCGCGGGGATTAGTACGTCTTCCGGCAAGGGGTTCTCGCCCGGTGCATCGCGCTGAGGCGTTCCGGCCATCACAGCGCGGATCATCCGCTCCTGGTTCGCCTCGGTTCCCAGCAACAGACCAATGTTCTCGCCTAGGTTCATATCGAGCAGCCGAGGCCGATCTTCGCGAATCGGTAGTTGCAGACGCCGTGAGAGCATTTCGGTGAGATAGGCGTCGGCAATGGTGGGGAATTCGCCGTCGCGACGATGCAACTCCGCCGTATTGAGATACTCGCGCCACCAAGAGGCCAATTCGAGGTTGCCCAGGGCGCGACGCTGCGGTCGAATCTGCACGCGGACCGGCTCGGGCGTATAGACCGTCACATCCAGCGGCTCACTGCCCCGGAACAGAAAGTACACGGTCATGCCGTTGGGTTGAATGAATTGCCGCACCAATTCGCGCATCGGTCCAGCGGCGAAAGTGGGATAGAAAACGCGGCCGTTGGCTTCCTCGATGCCGATATCGGGATTGGTGTGCGGATTGGCGATCGGCGTCGGGCCAAAGCGCACGATCACCCGGCCGATACCGAACGGCTCGCCGGTAACCGCCTCGCCGCGCACCAGTTGGGCGGAGGCGTCTTGGACGTCCATCAGGGAAACTAGCAGCACTGCCGCGGCAGCGAATAAAATTCTCGTGCGAACCATCTGAGAAACCTTTCAAGAATTGCCTCTTCACTCCATTGCACGTCGGCACACGCAGCCGACGGAACTTCCATGTTACCTTGCCAGCCGCCCGCTGTCCGCCACGCTCACCGACGTTTCCGCATGAAAAGCCCCCGTTCATCAAGCAATACTGTTGCTTCACCCGCTAGCAAAACAAACCCGCGACGGCCAAAATGTGAGCCACCCGTAGTCCAACCCTCAAGCCTCAAGCCTCAAGCCTCAAGCAACATGCGTTCCGAGATTATCGCCATAGGCGACGAAATGACCTCCGGGCAACGGCTCGACACCAACAGCCAATGGCTCAGCCAGCGATTGGGCGACTTAGGCATACCCGTGGCGTTTCATACGACGGTGGCCGACAGGATGACCGATATCGTGAGCGTTTTTCATGCAGCGCTCGCTCGGGCCGAGATCATCGTCATCACGGGAGGTCTGGGGCCGACCGCCGACGATCTGACCCGCGATGCGTTGGCCGCGGCCACCGGCAGGGCACTGGAGCTGAACGAGCAAGCACTGGCCCACATCGAGCAACTGTTCGCCCGCCGCCAGCGCGACATGCCGCAACGCAATCGCCTGCAGGCGATGTTTCCGGCGGGCAGTGAGGAGATTTTTAATCCAGGGGGCACAGCGCCGGGCATCTTCCTGACCGCCGCCCGCGAAGAAATCGATGCGTCGGCCGGCTTGGTCCACCTGTTCGCCCTGCCTGGCGTACCGGCCGAGATGAAAACGATGTGGCACGATTCGGTCGTGGGTAAGCTGAATGAACTCGGCGCCGCTTCGCGGGTAATTCGACACCGCGTAATCAAGTGTTTTGGCGTGGGCGAGAGCCGCATGGAAGAGTTGCTTCCGGAGTTGATCGCCCGCGACCGCGAGCCGCTGGTGGGCATCACGGTCCACGCGGCGACCATCTCGCTGCGGATCACCGCCAGCGGAGCGGACGAAGCAGCGGCACTGGCGGCCATGGAGCCGACGACCGCCGAGATTTATGGCGCCGTTGGGGCGCTCGCCTTTGGCGAGGGGGACGACGAACTAGAACACGCCGTGGTGCGGCTGCTGGCAGCGCGGAAGCAAACTCTCGCCACGGCGGAAAGCGGCACCTGCGGGCGGATCGCGCAGTGGCTTAGCGAGGTACCCGATTCGGAGGAGGTCTTTCAAGGCGGCATGGTGGCGGCGGCGACGGGGCGATTCACCAGCGACGACGACGCCCGGCGGCAAGTCGCCGAAGGGGGCGCCCGCTCAGTGCGACAGCAGTTCGGCGCAGACTACGGCTTGGCGGTCAGTCCTCTGCCGCTTTCCGCGGGGGACGACAGTGGAGAACTATTTTACTACTCGCTCGCCACGCCGGATGAGGTTATCACACGCAGTTCCACCACCGCGGGCCATCCGGCCATTCTCAAGGATCGGGCCGCCAAGCAGGCTCTGAACCTACTGCGACTAACACTCTCGGGGAGCGAAGACGTGGCTAATTTTTAGCCAGTGAGCGCGGGTTTCCCAAGAAGTGAATCAGCGGACGGGACGGTCGTCCCAGGGCTTTAAGGGTCTGCCAGGGCTGTTGGAACAGGAGGAAACGAAGAAA
>JBBDLY010000178.1:0-1106 GCA_040878585.1 Pirellulales bacterium | reverse complement strand
TGGCGCGACAGCGACTGGAAATGCATCAATATCGAGTGCAACAGAACGTCGAGGAGCTGCTTCGCCAGGCGCATGGCGGGGACTTCAGCGATCCGACGCTGGCGGAACTCAAGCGCCAAATGCAGGAGAAAATTAACGACACGATTGCCGTCCGCGGGATCTCCGACGTGATCATTACCGACCTGCGGCTGCAGCGACGCGAGGGGCACTCGATGGAACCCTCAACGGAAACCGCCGGCATCGCCCCGCCCATCCCCGGCATCGACGCGTTGGATCTCATTGGTGGTCAACTGTAAAGAAACGGCGAGTACCGGTGAGGCGCGTCTGCGGACTGACGGTCGAACTGCTGCGCCGCGCAGCACGGGAATGCTCCAAAGGTGCGTTGCACCGGGTGAGATTGTATCCGAGAGTGCTCCGATCCCTTGTGCGACCTTCGTCGCTCGCAACGCCGACTATTGCCCCGGTTGCGTCTTGGCTAACCATTCAGCCAGTCTTGCAATCGGAGACCTGGGATCAAGCGGTAATCGACCGTGTTGTGTGTCACCAGCGTCAGATCATGAACCAAAGCGACTGAGGCGATCATGAGGTCCATGCGGCTTACTGAAAGACCTTGTTGGAGCAAATGGCCTCGCACCCGGCCGAACGTTTTGGCACAGTCGGCGTCAAAATCGAGAACCAAAACGTCGGTCAGCAGATCGCTTTCGATCTTCGCCAGAAGCGTGGTCGGATTGCTTCTCTGGTAAGCCCAGACGTAAAGCTCGGCGAGAACAACAGTTGACAGATGTAGACCACCAGAATGCTGCAGAAAGCGATGCATCAATCCGGCAGGACGTTTCAAATGGGCAGAACAGATATCCGTATCCAGCAAGAAACTCATTCAGCCAATTCCTGCCGAGAGTCCTGTTGGCGGTCTTGGTGAATCGCCGCCAAGATGCGGTCATCCTCTTCAGTCCATTCGTCGGCCAATGCACCAGCGCAACGCTGAAGCCCTTCTCCCCACCTGGGGGATGTGGTGATGACGGTTACCTGAACTTCGACCTGTTGCCCTTCGGCGACTCCGAGCTCTTCTGTTAGCTCAATATACTTTCCACGTACAATACCGTGAA
>JBBDLY010000177.1:0-5631 GCA_040878585.1 Pirellulales bacterium | reverse complement strand
CTGCTCAAGGGCTAATTCCAAGGCAAGTAAACCATCGTGGTCTACGCCTTCAAGTACGATGAGGGCAAGATCAAGCGGCTCGACTTCCGCGGCGAACTGCGCCATGTCGGCGAAGAACCGCCGACGGTGGGTGCGGGGGTCGGTAAGGAGCAGGCGAGTTCCGATGAGGGCGATGCGGACGATTAAGCCAGTTTTCAGTCCCTTTTGATACAGACCCCGGTGAATCCCATGATTCGCCGGGGTTTTTGCTTCCGCCAGATGCAGGCAGAAGGGAAGATTCCGCGTCGGTAGCCGATATCGCCGGGCGGAATGGCGGAAAACTCGGCTTGTTAACCTGGGTGATGTGACGGCAAATTTTTTCGCCGTGGCCTTCTCATGGGGAGTCTCGTGGCGTATATTACAGTTGTTGCGGCAGTCGCAACGAGCAGAGACAAGTGTTAGTGAGACCGCTTTCGAGTAGTTCTTCTTCTCCCGCCTCATTTTTCCGAGCAGAGCTTGCTTGCAAGGTTCCGCTTCAGTTTTTTGTGGCTCTATCTGCTTTTTATCTCCGGCCACGATCAATTGTTGAGAGTGCGCCACACGTTCTACCATTGGAGAGCAGTGATGCCACAAGGTAAAGTTAAGAGACTGATTTCGGACAAGGGTTTTGGATTCATCGAGGGAGACTCGGGAGACGATCTGTTCTTCCACCACTCGTCGCTCGAAGGAACCACCATCGAGGCTCTGCGCGAAGGCCAAATGGTCGACTACGAAGTCGGCCGCGGCCCCAAAGGCCCCCGTGCTGAGAACGTCCGCGTCACCGCCTAAGCGGTAGCTGAATTCGCCAGAATTCAGACGACGATCAAGAAGCGTTTCCGGGAGCAACTCCCGGGGACGCTTTTTTGTTGCTCGCACGAAACGCAAGACGGCTAAAAGCGACAGCGAGTGGGGCAGCGGCACGTCCGTCCGTAGCCCTAATGATGCACCGGGCAGAGTCGCGCCCCTGTTCCACGACTTGCGTTTTGTACCACGAGTTCGAGAAGCGGAAGATGCGCCTGTCGGCTGCGTGCTGGGCGGCAATCTATTCAGGCCGCCGCTTTTCATGATATATTAAGAAGGTCGTGGCTACTGTTGCAAGTTACCTTGACCCCTATTTCGATTAACGACATGTCCACTATTTCATATCCTCATATTGAGATGTCTTCTGAAGGTGTTCCCCACATCGAAGGAACACGCACCAAGGTGATCGAGGTAGTTCTGGACCGGTTGGCGCATCATTGGGATGCGGATGAGATTCATCGGCAGCATCCGCACTTAACCTTGGGGCAGATTCACGCGGCATTGGCGTACTACTACGATCATCAAGTTGAACTTGACTGCGACATCAAAAAAAGGCTAGCACGGGCGGACGAAATTCGGCAGCAACTGGGCGAGTCGCCACTCCGTGCAAAACTCAAGCGCCAAGGCCGGTCGACGTGAGCGTTGCTCTCTACATGGATCACCACGTCTCGGCCGCCGTTACGGTGGGCTTGCAGCGTCGCGGAGTCGATGTCATCACAGCCTTCGAAGATGGCACAGCGGACTGGGCGGATGAGCCGATCCTCCAGCGCGCGACAGAATTGGGTCGGACGGTCTACACTCAGGATGATGATTTCTCGGCATCGCACACCAATGGCTAGTCGCTGGCCGGGATTTTGCAGGACTGATTTACGTCCATCAGCGTTCCATTACGATCGGCCAGGCGATCGCGGACCTCGAGTTGCTCACCAATGTCCTAGACCAGGTTGAGATGTTCAACCGAATCGAGTTTCTGCCGGTCTAATGTCGCGACCAGCCGTCTGCCTCACTATCTGCTCAGGCGATGCATTACATCGCTCGCTGTCCAGCGCCTTTTGCGGGGACTACCCGACTTTCCGGCTTGCCGATGCTGGGATCGGCAGGCGAATAATACGCAGCGGGGCCGTGGTGAGTAGTCGCCAAGGCGAATGGCGCGGCCACGTTCTTTTGCGCCCTGCGGGGATCCACTCGCTCTCTCCGTCGAGCTTGGATTGTCCCTTCCCGTGCATACGCACTTTTCCCAGCTTCTCGCACCCCTAAACTTGACTCAAGCGGCACGATGCATCGCGACGATGTTACCTCTGGATTTCCGCGCGCGTGGTTCCTTCATGTGCTAGCTGCCTACGGGGTCATTCTATGTCGAGCAACTTCAATACTGCGAACAGCGCCGGCAACGGCGGCTTGCTGGCCCGCGCCAGCCGCGGCATCGAGGACTCGATCGCCGATCTCGGCTCGCTCAGCTTGGAATGGGTGGCCGGGTTTGGCTCGATCGCGATCTTCTTCTGGAGAATGCTCGGCTGGCTGTTTACCCGCAGGCCGCGGATGGAGACCTTGCTGCCGAGCTTTTACCAAGTAGGCGTGCTTAGCCTGCCGGTGGTGGCTCTGACGGGAACCTTCATCGGCATGGTGCTAGCAGTGCAGAGTTACGCGCAGTTTCGCGGGTTGGGGCTGGAAACCCGGATGGGCGCGGTGATCAATATGGCCTTGTTTCGCGAGCTTGGTCCCGTGCTGGCCGCCACCATGCTGGCCGGCCGGGTCGGCAGCGCGATGGCCGCCGAGTTAGGCACCATGCGAGTGACCGAGCAGATCGACGCCTTGGCCAGCATGGGAAGCAACCCGCTGCATTATCTGGTCGTGCCGCGATTTCTGGCCTGCCTGTTGCTGATTCCCGCGTTGACAATCATGGCGGTCTTCATGGGCGTGGTGGGTGGTTTTTTTTACAGCACATATTTTCTTGATATCGATACGTTTCACTACCTCGACAATTCCCGCAAGTTCGTCGGCGCCTACGACCTGTTCATCGGCGTCTTCAAGAGCCTGTTTTTCGGCATGACGATTGCCGTGCTTAGTTGCTATCGGGGCTTCCATTGCCGGCCCGGCGCCGAAGGGGTCGGCCAGGCGGCCACGGCGGCGTTTGTGCATTCGTTCGTGGCGATTATCGTGCTCGATTTGTTCCTGGGCATTCTGTTGGACGAGATTCATCAGATGATTTGGCCGAACGCCGTGAGCCTGTTGTAGCAAGTGGTTATCATGACGGAAAGGAGCCGACTGAAACGCCTGGCCGTCGCCGTGTCGACGCAACCCCCCATGGAAAACACCGCACCGAACCCATTGATCGACGTTCGCGGACTGCACGTTCGCTTTGGCAAGCAGCAGGTGCTGCGGGACGTCTCCCTGCAAATTCCGCAGGGACAAACGCTGGTGCTGATCGGCGAAAGTGGCTGCGGCAAGACGGTGCTGCTGAAGTCGATTATCGGACTGATCTACCCCACGCAAGGCGACATCGTCTTCGACGGCAATAGCATGTCTCAATTAAAGGATCGCGAGCTGACCCAACAGCGGATACGGTTCGGCTTCGTTTTCCAGAACGCCGCCTTGTTCGACAGCATGACCGTCGCCCAGAACGTGGCCTTTCCCCTGAAACAGCATCGACAACATTCCGACGCCGAGATTCATGAGATTGTGATGGGACGTCTGCGGGAAGTAGGACTGCCGGACAACGTGGTCCGCAAGAAGCCGGCTGAACTGTCCGGCGGCATGCGTAAACGGGTGGGGCTGGCGCGGGCGTTGGCCCTGTCGCCGGAGGTGATGCTGTACGACGAACCGACCACCGGGCTTGACCCGATCATGACCGACGTCATTAACGAATTGATCATCCGCACCCGCGAGCGCTATCCCGTAACCAGCGTGGTGGTCACACACGATATGCGGACCGTCCGCCGCGTGGCGGATCGAGTCGTGATGCTCTATCCCTTGAACCGATTGACCAAGACGGAACCGCAGGTACTGTACGACAACCAGGCGGAGCACCTGGAAAAACACGACGACGAGCGGGTGCGGCAGTTCGTCCGAGGCGAGGCAGGCGCGCGGTTACAGGAAATGCAGCGAGAGACCTACGTGGAGTAAATTCTAAACCCTAAATCCTAAACAATGACCGAAATTTTAATGATCAAGCACAAACGGTCTTCACCGCTTTGGACATTTGATATTCGAATTTGTTTAGGATTTCGAAATTAGGATTTGGGATTTCAACCCCAGTTGTGCTTGAAACCGGAGAAGGCCCGTCCCATGGATGAACGAAGCATGCAGTTGCGCGTCGGCGTGGTCGTCATCTCGGCGCTCTTACTGACAGCGATTCTAATTCTGTTGATCGGCGATTTTCCCACGCCGTTCCAGCAGACGAAGACGTACCGCATCAACTTCAAGGACGCGCCCGGCGTGATCGAGGGAACTCCGGTCCGCAAGAGCGGCATCTTGATTGGCCGCGTTACCGACGTGCAGTTTCGCGACGACGCCCCCGGTGTGCGCATTACGGTAAAGATCCGTACCGGCGACGGGGCGGAGGTGTACGACAATGAAACCTTCCAGATCAAGGGATCGCTGCTGGGCGACGCCTTGCTGGAGGTCGTGCCGATCAACGAGCAAGACCCTTTGGCTCGCCAGGTGCCGTTGGAGTCGGTCGACGCCACGGCGCTCGCCCCCGGCGAGATGTTCGTAATGCAAGTCGATCCGCCGGCGCCTCCCCGTCCGTTGCCGGACGGCGCTGTGGTCGAGGGCCGCGTTCTCGGCAATCCGCTCGACCTGGCCAACGAATTGGAAGGCGACATCAAGGCCACGCTCAAATCGTTTCAAGAGGCGGGGGATCAAGTAGGTCGGTTGGCCGAAAATGTGAACTCGTTGTTGGAACAGGACGGCCGCGAGCCGGGTGAACTTCTGAAGAAGATGGAACTCGCCGCGGACAACTTTAATCTTGCCATGGAGAACATCAACCAACTGGTCGGCGACGAGAATTTGCAAAACGATCTGCGAAGTACGGTCGAGCAAATGCCCCAGTTGATGCGGCAGATGAGCGAAGCGCTTTCTACCGTCCAGGGCGATATCCAGACCGTGCTGCAACGAGCCGACAAAAACCTGCAAAACCTGGAAGGCTTCACCGGGCCGCTCAAGCAAAAAGGCCCGATCATCGCCGAGCGGATCGACGCCAGCCTGGCCGACCTGACCGTGGTGATGAACCAGCTTGCGGCGTTCACCGAAAAACTCAATAGCAGTGAGGGCACCCTGGGCGGGTTGCTGAACGATCCCGATCTATACCAGCAGCTCAGTTCCGCGGCGATCAACATCAATCAGGTAACCACCGAACTAAGACCGATCGTCAACGATATCCGCACGATCAGCGACAAGATCGCCCGCGATCCAGGGCAGTTGGGCGTCCGCGGCGCACTGCGACCAAATCCGCGAACCAAGAACACCGACTTCGACAACAATCCACCCCCGCCGACCGATTGGCGACAGCCGTTGAACGAGTGGCCGCGCCACGAAGTCGAATGGGAAGTCGTGCCGCGGTAGCGCCGGATTTTCGTAGCCCGGTCCCCTGGGCCGGGCGAACGTGATCGTAGCGGTAGGCGGCTCGCCTGCCCGCCACGCAATACAAGCACGATCCGCGAGCGAGTGGGTTGGCGGGGGAGCAAGCCCTCGATTTCCTGACCTTTCATCCACACCATTGCCGCCGACCGAGCCGTCGCTTAGGTAAGCGATTGGCGTCGCTCGCACGGCCGAGGGCGGCCATGCTACGCGGCGGAGGCTAGCAGCCTCCGC
>JBBDLY010000176.1:0-1108 GCA_040878585.1 Pirellulales bacterium | reverse complement strand
CGCGACCGGCCGAGGCCAATCCGCCGGCCGCCAACGATCCGGCCCTGCCGCCGCCGCAAGCCAGCGTGATCCGCGTGCCGCTGCCGATCTCTGGCAACGTCGACATGCGAGTGAAAAGTCAGATCACCCGAGCGCTCGGTGAACTGAGCCTGCCGGCCGAACCGCGTCCGGTGCTGTTGTTGGAGTTTTCGACCGGACAAACGCAGTTCGGCCTGGGAAGCGATTACACCCGAGCGCTATCGCTGGCCAAGTTCATCTCCAGCCCCGAGCTGTCGGGCGTCAAAACGGTTGCCTACCTGCCGGGTCCGATCCGCGGCCACGCCGTGCTGGTGGCCATGGCCTGCGAAGAGATTGTAATGGCCCCCGACGCCGAGCTGGGCGACGCCGGAGCGGACGAACCGACCGACGCACCGATCGACGTCACCGTGCGCAGCGGCTACAGCCAGATCGCCGCGCGGCGGCGGACGATCCCGCCGGAGATCGCCCTGGGCATGCTCGACAAGGATCTGGAAGTGCTCCGCGCCGAGACCGAGGTCAGCACCGAGTACGTGCTGAAGGAGAATCTCGAACAGCTCAAGCAAACCAAGACGCTGCAAGGCGAGCCGGAAACAATCATCGCCCGCGGCGAGCGGGGCGTGTTCTCCGGCCGCGAGGCCCGCGACCTGGGCATCGCCCGCTACCTGGCCGAAGACCGCCAGGCGGTCGCCCGCGCGTTGGGACTGCCGGTGGAAACATTGAACGACTTCATTGCAGTGGACGGCGACTGGCGGCCGTATGTTTTTGAGCTAAAGCGGTCGATCGACCACAAACTGGTCACCACGCGGCAGCGGCTGATTCAGGATCGGATTCGCGACAAGGGGTCGAATTTCATTGTGATCTGGCTGGAGAGCGAGGGAGGTTCGCCGGAATCGGCGGCGCAGTTCGCCACCTTCCTGGCCGATCTCAATCGCGAGCAGGTGCTGACGGTCGCCTACATCGACAGCGAGGCCAAGGGCATCGCCTCGGTGATTGCCGCCGCCTGCGATCAGATCGTGATGCGGCCAGCGGCCGTCATCGGCGGTCGCGGCGTGGGAGAGCCGGACAACGCGCAGATATTGGAACTAGAGGC
>JBBDLY010000175.1:0-1110 GCA_040878585.1 Pirellulales bacterium | reverse complement strand
CGGCGTTACGTTTGCTTATCGGCCTCGGAGGGCCGTCGGCCGGTCCAATTCTTCCAGCCCAGCTTGAACAAGATCGCCAGCGCGGCCTTCGCTTCGCCGGCGTTGATCTTGCTGGTTCCGTGCAGCCGGTCGACGAACGTGATCGGCGTTTCACCGAACCGCGTCCCGGCGCGGTGCAAATGCCAGAGCACTTCCTCCTGAAAGGAATAGCCGCGCGAGATGATCGCGTCGAAGTCGAGTTGCTTGAGTTGCTCGACCCGGTAGCAGCGAAAGTTGCCGCTGCAATCCTTGATCGGTAGGCTCAACAGCAGCCGGGCGTAGGTGTTGACTCCCTTGCTCATCAAGTGCCGCTTCAGCGGCCAACCCTCGATGCCGCCGCCGGGCACGTAGCGGGAGCCGATCATGCAGTCCTTGACTGCCTCGCCGGCGTCGTCGTTCATGCCGGCCAGCAAGTCTCTCAAATAGCGGGGATGATGGCTGAAGTCGGCGTCCATGGTGATCAGATAATCGTAGCCGTGCTCGATGGCATACTGGAACGCGGCAATCACGGCTGTGCCCAGTCCCAGCTTGCCGGCGCGGTGCAGGCATTGGAGTCTCGGCTCGTCGGCGGCGCGGTCGTCGCACCAGCGGCCGGTGCCGTCGGGCGAGTTGTCGTCGATCACCAACACCTCGCATTGCGGCAAGTGCTGGAAAATCTCCTCGATCAGCCGCGGCAGATTCTCGATCTCGTTATAGGTCGCCACGGCGACCAGCAGCCGCCCGGCGGTCGGGGCGCCGTCGATCGCGTCCACCGAGGAGTCGCTGTCATGATGTTGCATGTTGCTTGTCGGCGGCTCGGAATGCGGGACAGGCGCTCAAACGGGAATATGGAAGGGGAATCCAGTGCCATGGCTTTAAGGGTGGCAATGTGATCAGGATTTTGAACAGGAGGGAACAGAGAAAACAAAGCAAAGGATTCTCAGTTGTCTCCTTTTCCCTCAGTTTGCTCAAACAAAGTGATCATCGTTAGGTCCGAAATCGGATGCCGGTACAGTGTAGTTCATGTATTTTGTTCTTGGGTTGGCTCGTTGTGTCAGCTTGCATCCACGCCTGGCGCGAACCTGACAGGCA
>JBBDLY010000174.1:0-1116 GCA_040878585.1 Pirellulales bacterium | reverse complement strand
TTGGCTTGTAGGTCGACCAGGTTTTGCCATTGCCGCAGGTCGAGCGCCACTTCGTTGGAATCGTTGCCGCCGGAAACGCTGGCCAGCAATTCGCGAATGCGTTGATGGAAATACTCCAACAGTTCCGAGACCTGCGCCGCCTGGCCGGGCGACAGCGCCTCAGGCAGTTCCGGCGGCGTGCGGCCGTGCAGCGCGGCCTGGGCGTCGGCGTGCTGCTGCCAGTGGAGTTCAAAATCGAGCGCCGACTGAGACGACAACTCGCTCGGGTCGAGCATGGGCGAAGTCTTGCTGATTAGCTCATGCCCGCGCAATTCGGCCAGACGCATTGCGATGTCTGCCTCGGCGCCAAACAACAGTACCGAACGCCCCACCGTAATCACGTCGCCGGCCCGCAGCATGCGCAGGCGGATGTCCTCGCCGTTGACCTTGGTGCCGTTGGTGCTTTCCAGATCGGTGAGGATGACCTTGTCGCGGTCTTCCTGAATCTTCAAGTGGAACCGGCTGACACGCTCGTCGTTCAGTTGGATCGTGTTTCCTTCTTCCCGGCCGATGCTGACGGGTGTGGAAATCTCTCGATAGATGCGCCCTCGATCGGCCCCGTCGAGACTTCTTAACGTGATTCGCGCCATGAGAAATTCCAACCGTCTGGCTCGTCGATACACTCTGTTCTTAGCAGTTAAACCCGTGATGCGTCAACCCTTGCGGCGACCGACCTGCGCGGCGAACATGCCACGAGAGGCGCTCGCGATCTAACTCGCCGCCGCCGACCTGTTATATTCTAGTCGATGGTCCGGTTGTTTAGCCACTTCGCGGAGTTAGAACCATGATGAACGCCGAACAGGCCGTCTTGTGGCAAAAGCTCGAACGGTTTGCCTTCGATGAGCCGGGTGCCGCCTCCCCCTTCTCGGCGAGGCTGGCCAAGGAACACGACTGGAGCCGGCCGTTTGCCGCCGCGGTGATCGAGGAATATCGCCGCTTTGTGTTCCTCTGCTGCGTGGCGGGCCATCCGGTCTGCCCGTCCGAGCAAGTCGACCAGGTGTGGCACTTGCATCTGACGTACAGCTTGTCGCGACCATTCGATCCGGCACCCTATTCCGCGTCCGACGTGGCCTTGGC
>JBBDLY010000173.1:0-5694 GCA_040878585.1 Pirellulales bacterium | reverse complement strand
AAGGGGACATTTCTATTGTGGTGAAACAGGGGACATTTCTAATGGTGGACAACAGCCGGTGAAGGCCGGGGGTTTGACGGCTGCGCGGGGCCGATTTAGACTAATAAGTCTCGATACATTTTGTCGACGTCGCCCAAAGGAACTGCAAATGCCCGCTCGTAAGTCCGGTCTGAAAAAGACCGAGTCGAAGGTTTACAAGGAACGTTTGATCCTGCTGCGAGCCAGGCTGCGAGGCGACGTCAACGCCTTGGCCGACGCGGCCCTCAACAAGACCCGCAGCGAAGCCAACGGCGACCTGTCGAGTATGCCAATCCACATGGCCGACATGGGCACCGACAACTACGAGCAGGAATTTACGCTCAACATGATGCAAAACGAGGGGGATACGCTGCAGCTTATCGAGGATGCTTTGGAGCGCATCGAGGACGGCGCTTACGGTCTATGCACCGCCTGCGATGCCAAAATCCCGAAGACTCGCCTTAACGCCATTCCCTACACGCCTTATTGTATCAAGTGCGCCGAGGCCCAGGAGAACGGCGGTATCGATTAGCGGTGCGTGAAAGTAATCCGGCCGTGCGAGCGAATTATCTGTCAACGCCAATGATGTCGCGGCGTCCTACTGCCGATTTAGGCCGGACAATGGAATGACAACATCAGACGACGGCCAGCGAGAGGCGAGTAACGGAATGCCCCAGCCCCTACCGATCAGCCGCTATATGGTTTTTATCCTGATTGTCGTCGCCGGCACGGCGGCCGATCTGGTGTCGAAGGATTGGATCTTCGCTAAGCTGTGGGGAAACCGCGGCCCAGACGGTCGCAAAATCTGGATCTGGCCCGACTACGTTGCCTGGGAGTTGGGTCTCAACGAGGGTGCCTTGTTCGGCTTCGGCCAAGGTTGGGTGTGGCTATTTGCCGTACTCAGTTTCCTGGCCGCCGTCGGCATCCTGGTGTGGTTGTTCTGGATCGGCGCGGCACGGCAATGGTGGCTGACCATCGCCCTGGCGATGGTCTTCGCCGGCATCCTGGGCAATCTTTACGACCGCCTCGGCATGCACCAACTGACCTGGCCCGAGGAACTCGCCCTACGGTTCGGCCACGAACCGGGCAGCCGCATCTATGCCGTTCGCGACTGGATTCTACTGACCTATCGCGGGCACAAGTGGCCCAATTTTAATATCGCCGACAGCCTGCTGGTGTGCGGCGCGGCGATGCTGTTCGTGCATTCCCTGTTCGGCTATCCGCACGCCGATGCTTCCTCGACCGAAGAACAGACTTCATGACCCAGGGCTTTAAGGGTCTGCCAGGGCCGTTGGAACAGGAGGAAACAAAGAAAACTGAGAAATGCATACTCTGTTGACTCTGCCCCGCTCTGTTGCCTGAAGAGTCGATTAATTTTGCAAAAGGAATGCCTGTCAGGTTCACGCAGGCGTTGATACAATCTGACACGACGAACCAACCCAGAATAAAATACATGAAACACGCTATACCTGCATCCGGTTTCGGAGGTAACGATGATCTATTTGTTTGAGCAAACCGAGGGAAAAGGAGACAACTGAGAATCCGTTCTTCGTTCTCTCTGTTCCCTCCTGTTCAAAATCCTGATTACATTGCCACCCTTAAAGCCCTGACTTCATGACCCCTTCCGACGAGCCGATTCTCGCCCGCCTAGATCACGCCCGCCGGTTCGCCTGCCAGGCGGGCGAGTTGACGCTGCGATACTTTCGCGACGCCGCCGTGGTGGTCGACCGCAAGCAGGACGACAGCCCGGTAACCGTCGCCGACCGCGAAGCCGAAACACTGCTCCGTCAGTTGATCGAGTCTGTCTATCCGGCCGACGCCATTCTCGGAGAGGAGTTTCCAGAGAAGCCCGGTGACAGCGGCTATCAATGGGTGCTCGATCCGATCGACGGCACCAAGAGTTTTATCCACGGCGTGCCGCTGTACGGGACGCTGATCGGCCTGCTCTACCAAGGACAAAGCGTCGCCGGTGTGATCTACATCCCCGCGCTGGAGGAAATGGCCTACGGGGCACTGGGACATGGGGCGTGGCACGTCGTCGGAGACGCCGAGCCGGTTGCGGCGCGGGTGTCGCGAACCGAGCGGCTCGACGAGGCCCTAGGTGTCACCTCCGAGATTGCCTCGTTCCGCAAGCGAGGCGCATTCGTGACCTTCGTGCAACTCGACGAACAGGTGCGCCTGTTCCGCACCTGGGGCGATTGCTACGGCTATTTGTTGGTGGCCACCGGCAGGGCCGACTTTGCGATCGATCCGCTCATGAACCTGTGGGACGCCGCCGCGGTCAGTCCCATACTGGCGGAAGCAGGCGGTCGATACACCGACTGGCAAGGCGTCGACGACGTCCACCAACCGGAAGGCCTCGGCAGCAACGGCCTGCTGCATGAATCGCTGGTGGCAATCACGGCAAAGGCGAAGTAATCGCCTGCGTGCGTTAGCTGCCGGCCACGATCACATACGCATCCTTTCTACACCAGCGCCACGATCTTCTTCCGCTTTTCTTCAGTGATGGTGATCTTATCTTCCCGGGCGAGCCAGCCGAGTGCTTGCATGGTTTGGTCACGGGGGGCCTCGACTGCCTTGATTAGCTTGGCCAGCGGCAAGGGGCCGTGCGTGTCGAGCACTTGCCAAACTAGGCCCGCAGTGTCGCCAATTTGCCCAATTGCGTCGGCCGGGGGTGCGGTTGCCATCGTTTTCGTTCTCCGTTGCGCGTGAAGATGCGGAAGGACCGATGACGCTATTCTAGCGAACCGCACCAGCCGGCAAAAGTCCCGCAGATTACCCTGGCAGTGACCGGGTTGCATGTGGGATGGAGGATGTTGGACCGTCCGCAAAGACGAAAAAAGGGTCCGATCGGCACTGCGGGATGAGCCGATCGAACCCCTGGCTTGGTCGTGAAAACTGGCCGTTTACTGCTGCCGCCATACCCTGGCGGTGTGCCTATGATTCACAAACCTCGCGACGACCCCGGCCGCGGCAACATGCGGGTGCCGCCGCGCCCCTGGATCGAACATGACAATCATCCCTCAATGCATCAAGCGTGCCAAATGAATCGCGGGAGGCGAAGAACTTGAGTCCTTCCGCAAAAATGCGAAAAAAACAGCCCCGCCGCCCACGATCCGCCCCGCAACGGCACCCGGCAAGATTGTAACTTTTGCAACAACACCGCCGGCAATGGGAGATTGTTGCAAGAAATGCGGTTTCAGGTTTCAGGGGAGTTTGCTAATGATCCATGCAAAATCCTGCTCCCGCAGGGAGAAGGGTTGCACCTTTCGATGCATCCCTCCGTCAATCGGCTAAATCATTCCTGAAACCTGAAACCTGAAACCTGAAACCTCATTCCTCAACCAACGTTGCCGTGATCGCGGCGAAGACATCTTTGGCCGACTCGTAGTCGCGGTCTTCGGCCTGGCAGAAGATCAGATAGCTGGCCGTGCCGTTGCGAAACGCCCGCACCTCGGCAGAATTGGTCAGGTCGAGGCAGACGAAGCTCATGTCGTAGCCGGTCAGTTGATGGTTGCCGACCTCCTCGCTGACCGCTTCGGCCTCCAAGTCGGCGTATTCTTCCTCCATTACCCGCAGTGCCTGGTCGACCATTTCCTGCGGTTCAATGTCGATCGGATTGATCTGCAGCGACCAGAAGCTCTCGTTCGGCCCATAGACCGAAACGGTCTGCTCGTTCTGCTGTAGCTCGTCGAGGTCGATCTCCCAGTCGTCGGGATACTCAAACCGCACGCCCAGGCTGTCGAAGGTCTTGCTCATCGTTACATTCTCCCATGTTGAGCGATCCATTTTACCGAAATAGGAGTGTGCCGGCAGTGGCGCTGGGCTTGTAAGGGGAAACCCCGCTTTGGTATTATCCGCCGCTGGAGGCTGGAGGCGTGAGGCTTGAGAGGCTGTGAAAAAATTGAATCGACGCAGGGAGTTGCCACCACAACATCAGCCGCACCGCGCTAGCGGCCGGTTTTTTCGGCGGCAACCGCGGCTAGCGCCCTCCGGCTGATGTTGGATGCCGATTTTCTCACAGCCTCTGAGGTTTGAGGTTTGACGTTGCAGATGATTCTGAAATAACTGTCGGCCGTTAGCCGCGCCATGCCTTATTGCATCAACCAATCGCTGAATGCATTCTGCTGGCTGTTGCTATGCGCGGCTTGCTTCGTCGCGGCGGGGTGCAGTTCGGTTTGGCGGCAGGGACCGGTTTCGCGGTCGGTGGCCGAGTCGCGGCAATTGACGCAATCGGGCATGGCGGCCATCGAACGGGGCGACTGGCAACTGGCCGAGAACGAATTATCCAAGGCGATCGCCGCTTGTCCCACCGACGCCGAAGCGCGGCTTCGCTACGCCGAAACGCAGTTGGCCCATGGCCGGTCGCAAGTGGCCATTGAGCACTTGGAAGAGGCCCGTCGGCTGTCGAACAACGATCCCCGCATTACCACCCGAGCGGGCGAGGTCTATCTGGCGATGGGCCGCGCCGAAGAAGCCGCGCAGCGGGCCGATCTGGCGATCGCCCGCGATCCCGGCGCCTACGCCGCCTGGGCGTTGCGGGGTCGCGCGATGCGAGCGCTGCAACGTCCTAGCAACAGCCTGGCCGATCTGCAACGGGCGCTCTCCCACCGGCCGGACGATCCGCAGTTGTTAGCCGAGATCGCCGAACTCCATCGGCAGTTGAACCAACCCCGCCGGGCGTTGCTCGCCTTGCAAAGTTGTTGCGAAACCTATCGCGTCGGCGAGGAGCCGACTCGGCTGCTGGAGATGCAAGGCGAAGCTTTCGCGGCGCTCGGCCGCTACGACGACGCGGTCGACGTCTATGCCGCTTGCGCCGCACGGGAGCCGACCAATCCAGGGCACTTCTACCAACTGGCCCGAGTTCGCTTGCAGCAAGGCGATACGGTTGGCTCGGAGTCGGCCCTGCGACAGGCGCTGGCGCTGGATCCGCGGCACGCCCCTAGCCTGAGGTTGGCCGAACAGATGAACCCCGCGGTCGCCGCGCTGCCGTTGACGCAGCGGTGAGAGGCAATTCGCAGCGGCAGAAAATCGTAGTATGATGGGGCATTCGGTCGATCGCCGCAGCCGGCAACATCGGCCGCCAGGACCAAGCGGCCTGTTTGGCCGACCCTGAACCCCATCGCTGCACCTGCCATGTACCCGCACCCAATCCAACTTCGCGAACCGTGGCGGCGAACCGGCGAGGCCGATGCGCCGGTTCTTTCGCGCACGTTCAACGCACCGACCGGGCTGGAACCGCATGAGGCGGTGTGGCTGGTGATCGATCGTCCCAGTGCCCTCGCGGAACTGCACTTCAACGGCAACCTGCTCGGCGCCGCGGCGCCGGCGGTGACCAGCGAGTTCGAGATCACGCCGCATCTTGCCAACGGCAACGAGATCAAGCTCCAATTTCCCCCCACGAAAGAACCGGCGGAATTTGCGAGCGTGCGGCTGGAAATTCGGTTAAAATCGAAGCATTGAATCGCGGGCGTCCCGCTGGAGCAGGTCGGGTTGGCGTCCACTGCGGCCAGGACTCAAAGGTTCTGCCATTAGTTTAGAACAGGAGGGAACGGAGAAAACAAAGCAATTTATTCTCTGTTGACTCTGAGCCACTCCGTTGCCTGAAAGGCAAATTGAAATGGGTGTAACTCGCATCCCTCGCGTGCTAGCACGTGAATGTATAAGGAGTTGGGG
>JBBDLY010000172.1:3009-5708 GCA_040878585.1 Pirellulales bacterium | reverse complement strand
CAAGGCCAATAGAACAAAAGGAATCGCTAGCAATCGCATCGTGGAAACTCCTGTAATGGGATCGAGATAAAATACCGGCTCTTTGGCACACCCGCCTCAGACACACTCTGGGCTGCGCAAAAGGCAGCGATCTGGCTGAAGTTACTTTACCCTGTTTTTGTTCCTCCGTGGGAGACGGTAGCGGATTAATGACGAATGTCGAAATCCGAATGACGAAGGAATGACGAATCACGAATGACGAACGATGGCAATTCCTCCAGAGAACAGACGTGTTACGAATGACGAAGTTCCTCATTCGACATTCTGGTTTCTTTCGTCATTCGTGCTTCGGCATTCGACATTTTCATTTCGACTGTCGGAACAAAATCGCTCAAAATCTCGACTCAATGATACCTCGATTTGCGCAGTCCAAACACACTCTACCGAACCAACCGGCGACGACCAGTCCCTTCCGGACCGGACTGGCAAGCTTGGATGCCGGCGGGAATAGGCGGTTACGACCGCGGCGGGGCTTCCGGCCGCTTGATTTTCGCCGCGAAATGGCGGAAAATCTCGCTTTTGCGGTCCATGCTCCTCTTTGACACAGCAGGCGGCCTTTCGATGGTCTTCGAGCAGATCGAACATCTCAAGCAGCAATACACGGACAAGTTCGTGGTGGTCGATGAATCGCGCCCCGAGCTGCTGCGTTTTGCCGGCACGGTCGGCCGCGTGAAGACGGTCAACATGAGCGGCCGGGCGTTGGTCGAGTTCGGCGCGGACGCCAACATCGGCTGGTACGACATCGACCCCGACTTTCTGAAGGTCGTCGACCGGCCCAAGCCGCAGCCGCCGGAGGCCAAGAAGAAAACCGCCCCGGCCAAGAAACCGGCCGCGCCGGCGGCCAAGCAGACCGAAGCCAAGCCGGCCGGCAAACTGAGCACGGCCGACATCCTGGCCGCCGCTCGCGGCGGTCCCAAGCCGGCCGAGAAACCGAAGCCCGCGGGCAAGCCGAGCACGGCGGACATCCTGGCGGCCGCTCGCGGTGAGAAAGCTGCGACGCCCGCCGCGCCGCCGGAAGCAGCCGAGGAAGCCGCCGCCGCCGAGCCGCTGCAACCTCAAGTTGCCTCTGCCGGCGAAAAGGTCGACCGGACAACGATGTCGGTCGCAGACATACTCGCCTGGTGCCGCGCGCACGACGGGCGGTAGTCGAGACGTTTCTCTATTGGCTGGCCTTCAGTTGGGCGTTGTTCCTGACCGTTGGCGGCGTGCTGTTGCTGCTGCGGCGCGACGGCTATCGCTGGACGAGAAAAGGGGCGGAAATGGAAATGCCGATTGACTCCGCCGGGTGAATCTGTTCAAGTCAATAGTCTCACTTTTCCACTTTTATCACTCGGGGGGCGCACATCATGAGCATGGTCCATATCTGGCTGCCGATCGCGCTGGCCGGCGTCGCCAATCATGTCCTGAGCACCGTGTTCTGGATGATGTTGCCGTTTCACAAGCGGGAGTGGAAAAAGCTGCCGGACGAGGACGAGTTCATGGACCTGATTTCGTTCAGCAATATCCCGCCAGGGCAATACGTGTTTCCGCTGACCTACGATTCGGTCGAGATGCGGAAGCCGTCGTTTTTGGCCAAGCAGAAGCGCGGGACCGGCATGTTGGTGACGTGGAAGAAGCCGCCGCACATGCTGCTGGCGATTGTCTCGACGCTGGGATTCTTTCTGCTGGCGTCGTTCGTGATCGGCTACCTGGCGATGCTGGCGCTGGAGCCGGGCACGCCGCCTAAGGAGGTGTTCCGGTTCGTGTTCACCGCCGGCATACTGGCGCACTGCTCGGCCAAGTTCCCCTACGTGCTGTGGTTCCGCCGCCGCATTCTGTTGGAACTGTTCGACGGCGTGGCCTACGCCGCGGCGACCGCCGCCATCTTCGCCGCCCTCTGGCCCGACTGGGCGCAGTAGACTGGGTGCCGGTCCGTGCCAAGAAGCGTAAGCGTTAAATTCCCCAGCCCAGCGTCGCGCAGCGCACGCTGGGTAGCGCTACGATCTGCTTTCGACACATTTGTCGACTTACGACGATGAACGCCTCAGGAATCTACAGCACCATAGAACGGCTGCTGTAAATACAAAGGTGATCACGACACCTACAAATATACGGGATACAATCACGACAGTAACACCAAGAGTGGCAACAATCGGTTCAGCAAACGCGTCCTCCTGCAGGAAAGCCATTGTAAACCCAAAACATGCTGCAAGTAGCACCATCGCTATAAAACCTGGCAATGCTAATAGCGCTGTCGCAAGAAGTGACATTCTGATGCCGTCAAGAACCTCCCAGCCCTCACGTTCTCGTACTGGCCCGTGCGATGAAGTCTGTAAACGTTTCCTAATTCGGCCTTTCACGAACTGATGTAATTGTTGAATCCTTGAATTTCGTATTGAAATCACAAAGAAGGCAGTGCCACAGATCAAGATGATTGCGGGAATAACATGCGAAAAATCACTCAACGCCCATCCCACGAATGCTCCCAGGATGATGCCATAAACCGCTCCACCAAGACCTCGCTGGACTCGCCCTGCGAATAACTTTTTCATCATCAACTCCAATGCAAGCAATAGGTCTCGTGATCAAAAGCCTAATGCCTGCATGACTCTAATGATTGCATTCAATAGCAGCGGGGTGACACCGCCGGACCGATTCGAAATGTCTCAGCAGGTCAGGGG
>JBBDLY010000172.1:0-2999 GCA_040878585.1 Pirellulales bacterium | reverse complement strand
GCCGCCGATGCACTCGCTTGCGCTTCGTGCTGGTATTGGATATTGGATACTTGCTTACGCAGCGTGCTGGTATTGGGTGCTTAGCGCCGCGGGTGTATACACCCGCGGCTAAGTTGGATTCACCAGTTGCAGCAGTCGCGTCATGCGGGGATCGTCGGCGTCGGCCACGGTTTCCCATTCGCCGCGGATCCAATTCAGGTCGAGGCCCGCTTGTGACGCGGCCACGAGATTCTCGATGTCCAGCCAGTCCTGCGTGCGGTCGGCCATCAGCTTCATCAGGATGAGACCCTCGGCGGAGGCCACGCGGACGCGTTGGCCGAGCCACGACTCCTCCGTCGCCCGGTCCAAGATATGCTGATAGGCCGGAATCATCGCCTTCAGCCAATCGACCTGAATGCCGTGATACGAAAGGACCACCATGTGGTGTTCGTTCCACTCGCGGATGGTAGCGAGCTGATCGAGTTGGAAGCCCTGACTTTCCAGCGTTTCCAGCACCCTGGGCAAGGTCACCTGCGGAATCTGTAACAAGAAGTCGACATCTTTGGTAAATCGCGCCTGGGAGCGAAAGCCAGCGGCCAATCCGCCAATCAGCGCATAGTCGACTCGGTGTTGCCGGAGAGCAGCGGCTGTACTGGCCACGCCCTGCCGCAACTCTTGCATTACGTCGTACTGATCATTTTCCATGGCGAGCAAACAATTCCTGTTGAATCTGCCGCCAGTGGGCCTGTTCATCCGCCTGTCGCTGTTCGATCCACTCTCGCCGCTCGGACGTGCGGGTCATGGTTAACCCCAGTGCCATTAGTCCGACGATTTCGCGCCATCGCTCATCCGGCGAAAGCCGCTGGAACTCCGCGCAGCGACGGACTCTTTCTTGCTGCGGATCGGGGAATTGAATGGGCGATTGCATGGCCCAACCTGGGGCGAGGAACATCGAGATATCAGGGAACCGATATTTAGAGCGGCATTGTTCCGACAGGCAATTCGGAATGACGAATGTCGAAGCACGAATGACGAAAGAAACCAGAATGTCGAATGAGGAACTTCGTCATTCGTAACACGTCTGTTCTCTGGAGGAACTGCCATCGTTCGTCATTCGTGATTCGTCATTCCTTCGTCATTCGGATTTCGACATTCGTCATTGCTCGACTACCGTCTCGCTTTCGCTGGCAGGCACAAAAACCGTCCAGACCATCACCTTTTGCGCAGCCGCGGCCCGTGCTGCTAGCCGAACAGGGCGGTGACGGGTTCCGCCTTGACCAGTTCGCGGGGCTGGTTGAGGTGGTTGTAGACGATCGACGTGCTCTGGATGCCAACCGCGTGATAGATGGTGGCCAGCAATTCGTTGGGATGCACCGGGTTCGACAGCGGCGCGCTGGCCGTGTCGTCCGATTCGCCGTATACGTTGCCCCGCTTGATGCCGGCGCCCGCCAGGCAGGCGGTGTAGCAGTAGGGCCAGTGGTCGCGGCCGTCGGCGCTGTTGTCGTTGCCGCTGGTGCTCACGCCCCGTTGCGGGCTGCGGCCGAACTCGCCGACCACCACGACCAACGTATCTTCCAGCAGGCCCCGTTCGTCCATGTCGGCGATCAGCGCCGAGACGCCGCTGTCGAACATCGGCCCGCTTTGGTTCTTCATCCGTTTGGTGAGATCCTTGTGATGATCCCAGGAGTGATTATCGCTGTTGGCGACCTTCGGCCAGATCACTTCCACCACGCGGGTGCCCGCCTCGACCAGTCGCCGTGCCAGTAGGCAGCTTTGGCCGAACGTGTTGCGACCGTACAGGTCGCGGGTGGCGTCCTTTTCTTGCTTCAGGTCGAACGCCTCGCGGGCCTGGCCCGAGAGGATCAGCCCCAGCGCCTGCTCGTAGTATTTGTCGAGTTCGTAGCTGGCCACCGCCTTGTCGATGGTCGGCATGCCGCCGTTGATCAGTTCCCGCAACCGCGCGCGGCGCTCGAGCCGTTCGCTGGTCACTTCGGGCCGCAGTTTCAGGTCGTCGACTTTGATCTTTTCCATCTTGTTCATGTCCATATCATCGCCCGGCGGGTAGAGATAATACGGATCGAACCCGCGCCCCAGGAAGCCGGCGGTGCCCGCCTTGCCGACCACGTTGCTCTCCTGCAGCGGTCGGGGCATCATCACGAACGGCAGCATCGGCACCGTGGGAGGCTTGAGCCGAATGATGTTGCTGCCGAAATTGGGATAGTCCTTCGGCGACGGCGGTTCGAGCTGTCCCGAGGGACTGACCTTGTCGGCGGTGTAGCCGGTCATCATCTGGTAGATGGCGGCCGTGTGGTTGAACAGGCCGACCGGCTCGTAACTCATGGAGCGAATCAGCGTGACCTTGTCGGTCACCTGGGCGAACTTCGGCAGGATCTCCGTCACGTCCATGCCCGGCACCTTCGACGGAATCCGTTTGTAGGCGCTGCGGACGTTGTCGGGCACGTCGTCCTTGGGGTCCCACATGTCGATGTGGCTCGGTCCGCCTTGCAGATAGAGCATCAACACGCTCTTGGCGCGGCCCCAGCCCGGCCCGCCGGCGACTTGCTCGGCCGCCTGGGTCTGTCCGGTGCGGAGCATCTGCGAGAGCGACAGTCCAAGCACGGCGGAACCGCCCACGCGGAGAATATCGCGCCGCGAGACGCCGACCGTCGAATCGCAAACATCCTTGCCGCGTTGACCGGGAATGACGAGCATGACGATAGTCCTTGATGGGGGAGAGTAAGGCACGCGGAGGGACGTTTTACAGCCTGTTAGTATAACGGGTATCGGTATGCGACGTCAAATTATCGTGCCGGTCGGTCGCTGGCCCCCTGAATACCAGCACGACGCGCCAGCGAGTGCATTTGCGGAGGAGTATGCGCTTTTCGACCAAACCCCGATGGCGGTGGAATCGTCGAATTCCGTGGTCGGGGCTTCCAGCCCTTGCCATTACCCCACATTTCGCTCACGCCCCCTGCCCGGCTTGTCCGGCAGGAGCGCAAGTTTGGCCGCGAAGAAAGCTG
>JBBDLY010000171.1:0-5719 GCA_040878585.1 Pirellulales bacterium | reverse complement strand
GGCCGGTTCTTCGGCGCTAACCGGGGGCTAGCGCCCTCCGGCTGATGTTTGATGCTTGTCGGGAGTATCCGTTATGCGAAGCGGCCAGGCTACCATTGTCATTCGCGCGGCACGCGAATGTATCTTCGATCTGATTCACGATTACGACCGCCGACTCAAGTGGGATCCGTTCTTGCGAGACGCCCACTTGCTCGACGGCGCCGAGCGGGCCGCCGCCGGTGTGTCGTCTCGCTGTACGGCACGTTGGCTGGCCGGTGGAATGGCGATGGATACCGTCTACGTCGCCTTCAATCGGCCCGCGGTGGCGGCAGTTAAGATGACTCGCGGGCCACTACTGTTCCGAGCATTCGCCGCGTCCATCCGTCACGATGTAATCGACGAATACTCGACCAGAGTGACCTATCGCTACAACTTTGCCCTGCGGCCCGATTGGCTGACGTGGCCCGCCGAACCGCTTGCGAACTGGATGCTGTACCGCGAGACCCAGCAGCGGCTGGCGGCGCTGAAGACCTTTCTCGAAGGACCGGAGGCCGTTTAAGGGCCAGCTTGGGCTGCGGCCGCCATGAATTGATGGGTCACCAAGGAAAGTAGGATGGGCGCTACCTATCCCCGATACGCCATCGCTTGCGACAATTGCCGCAGGGCGTTTTCGATGCTCGCTTCCTCTTCCGGCGTGAGCGGCTGGCCGCCGAAGCGGACTCGATAAAAAGCTTCCACGATCTTCCGCGGCAGCGAGGCCAGCGGCACCAGTTGCGGCACGTCCGCCATTCGGCCCCCCGCCGAAAGCGCGAACTCCTGCTGGGTCTGGTACGGTTCGCGGACGATCCCCTGCCTCGCCAGCACCGATTCCAGCCGGTGGTAGAACTCCACCGTTCTTGCCCGGCGGGCCTCCGGCGAGTTGCGCCGCGCCTGGCGCCACTGGGCCGCCCGCCTCGCCAGTCGCCGCCCGCTCCATCCCAGCCCGATCAGTGCGGCGACCAACAGCAGTCCGGCCAACGCGCCCTTCCAATTTGTTGCGTTCTGTTTGATCCAGGCCCAGGGACCGCCGGTCCACCAGGCGCGCAGCCGCTGCCAGCGGGCGGACCACGCGTCGGCGGAAAAGAAGCTCGCGGCGCTCGCCTTGGCCCCATCGGCAATCGGGCCGTAGATCGCGTCGCGCTGCTTGCGGGCGTCGAGTCCGACCACGTAGTTGCTCCACAGATACTCGCTGTAGTCGCGCCACTGCTGGAACTGCTCGACGAGCGACACCTCTTCGTCCAAGGCTGCCTCGCCCGACGGCGTGGGGTCGAGCGTCACCCAGGCCCCGTAGTTGGTCCGCGGATGCTGCCGGCGAACCGCCGCGGGGACTTGCTCCGGCTCGAGATAGACCTCCACCCAACTGTGCGCGTGCAACTGCCGCACCGTGTAGAAGTTGCCGACCGGATTGAACTCCCCTCCCTTGAAGCCAATCGCCATCCGGGCGGGCACCCGTTGGGTCCGCAGCATCAGCGTCAGGGCGGTCGAGAAATACTCGCAATGCCCCACCGAGTTGTTGGCGAAGAAGTCCTCGATCGGGTCGAGCGCCGGATCGCGCGGCACGCCTTCCAGCGAATAGGCGAACTGGCCGCTGTCGCGCAAGTAGGCGTTCAACGCCCGGGCCTTGGCGAGGACGTCATCGGAATCGACGCCCTGCTCCTCGATCACGCGCCGCGCGACGCGGGCCAATTCCGGAAACGGTTCGCCGACGGCGTCGGGCAATTGCCACAATTGCAGCTCGTCGAGTCCCTCCAGCGGACGTTCGAGCATCGTAATTTCCCGCTGCCGCCCTCGCTCCAATCCGAGCGTGGCGAGGCGGAAGTCGCTCCGCTCGTACTGCGCCAGCCGCATCAGTTGCTCCTTGCGGCCGTTGAAACGAACGGTGCGATCGTCCGCATCGAGCCGGAACGCCGGCGCCACCGCGAAGATCGTGTCGTGGCTCAACGGCATCAACGTCACGTTCTGCACCACCAGCCTGGCGTCGGCGGGGGCCAGCGGCGCGGGGAGCGGCTCGCCGAAACTCGAACGCCGAACGTAACGCCATTGACCCTGCTCGTACTGGTTGAGTACCGAGCCGCGAAACAACGGTTCGCCCTGCACCGGGTAGGGGCGCTCCGTGTCGGGATCGGTGAAACACACCCGCATCACCGCGCTGGGATCTTGAAACGCCGTGCCGAGCGATCCCAGCTCCACGTTCTCGTCGAACCCCACCACCCGCTGCACCCGCGAACTGCGTTGGCTCCAGGCTTCGTCGCCGAGCCGCGGCACGATCAGGAACACGGCTGTGGCGATGGCCAAGGTCACCAGCGTCTGCCGGACGACGCTCCACCCGGTGCCGGCGTCGAGTAGTTCGCTCTCGGCCGGGACCGCTTGCCGCACGATTTCAATCGATCGCCGCCGCGCGCGTCCGCGGGGCCGCTTCCACGGCGACGGCCCTTCGACGGTCAAGTCGAGCAGCTTGTGCCGCTCGCGATAGCCGTAGAACAACGACAACGCAAACAGCCCGACCACCAAATAGGCCAACAGCAGCCAGCCGAAGATCAAGCCAAAGTTCAACGCCGCGGCCACCACCACCTGCAGCAGGCTGAGCATCATCAGTTGCCAATAAATGTGGGTTTCCTTCTTCTGGTACATCAGCACGATCTGCAGATAGATCAACAGGTTGGCAATGGCCAACAACTGGCTGTCGCGCTCCAGGCGGAAAAAATCGCTCACCGAGACCAGCACCGCCAGGATCGCGGCCACGTTGGCCACATTGCGGTTTAGCCGCGGCCAGCCGCGGATGTCGGTAAAGTAGACGCTGGTGATCGCCACGAACACCGCAATCGCCGGCAGCAGCACGCTCTGTTGACCGAGGCCAAGCACCAGCGTGCCAAGTGAGGCCAGCACCGCCACGGTAATTTGCAGCGCCCGTTCAAATTCGACGCCGGTGGTCGGCCGCGGGCCGGCGGCGAGCCTTGTGTTCCTGAATCGTGAGATCATGGCGCGGCAACCTCCGCGACGTCCACATCAGCGGCAGTTTTAGCGGGCGGATGCATCCGGAACAGTTCGCCGAATTGGGCGCTGGTGACGTCGATGATTAACGCCCCCTCGGCCAGCCGCCGCTGCCGAGGCCCGCCGCCGGCGGCCAGTTGCGCCACCTGTTCCGCCAGATTCGCTCCGCGGGCGGTGATCAGAATAACCTGCGTGTCGAGCTGCAACCGATCGAGCGTATCTTGCAGCAGGGCCGGGAAGCGGTCGTCGCGGTGCGGTTGGACCGCGGCCAGCGCCTCGAGCATTTCCCGCAGCAAGTGCCGCGACGTCGGCCCCGACTGCGACTGGCCTGCGAGCGTATCGCAAGCCAGCGTCAGCCAGCGGGAGCCTCCCTCGCGGCACAGTTCGCTAATCAAGGTGGCCGCGAAACTGACCGCCCGCTCAATCACGTCGCTCTTGATGTGCGCGATCTCCTGGCTCGGGACCAAGTCGAGCAGCAGCGCGTAGTTCGGTTCGCCGGGCATTTCGAACTCGCGCACGATCGGCATGCCGCGGCGGGCGGTCGTCCGCCAGTGAATCCACCGTAGCGAGTCGCCGCTGCGCCACTCGCGGAGCCGATGGAACTCTCCCTGCGCCCCGCCGGGACGTACCTGGCTAAGCAACTCGCCGCGAAACGACGTCTGTAGCACCTGCCGCCAGCGAGGCGTCAGGTGGCCGGTGCGGGGAAACACCACCACCTCCTGCGTGCCATCCACACCCAGCGAGCGGCGAATCAGGCCGATCGGAAACCGCGTGGAGGCGACCAGCGGACCGAACCGATAGCGCCCGCGGGCGGCCAGCCGCACACGATAGCTGGTGTGCGCCTCGCCCGGCGGCAGCTTCCAGATCAACGCTTTGGGATAAGCCGCCTCGGCGTCGTCGTCGAGCTTTTCGATGCGGTCTTCCAGCACCAAGGCGGTGGTGACGCGCGGCTTGCGCCGGTTCGCCTCGGCCGCCTTGCGCACGTGCAGCCGCACCTCGATCAGCTCGCCGGCGGTCAGCGCCGCCGGCAGCTTGCGGCGGGCGGTCACGCCCCGCATGCCAAGCACCACGTGCCGCCAATTAATCAGCAGCGGACCCAGCATCATGCCCGCCATCACCACCAGCAGATTGATCTCTCGCAGCACCGAACCGGTCACCACAAACGCCAGCACCAGCAAGTAATACCATCCCTCATGGCAAATCGTCGTGCGGACGACGCCCGGTTTGGAAGGACGGAAGTTGGTGAACCAATCGAAAGGCATGGGGGAAAGCTTTCAGCTTTTAGGCGTGAGGCGTGAGGCTTGAGGCTTGAGGTTTGAGGTTTGAGGTTTGAGGTTTGAGGTTACGACGTCGCGCCTCATAGGCTTTGAAAAAATCTCCCATCGAACATCAGCCGGAAGGCGCTAGCCTCCGGTTGGCGCCGCCGCTCTCATCCGTCTACCGCGCAGCCACTTCTCACGCCTCACGCCTCAAGCCTCACGCCTCACTCCGGCACCGGTACTTCGTCGATGATCTGTCGCACGATCGCCTCGGTTGCTTCGCGCTGGCTGCCGTGGGCGAAGCTTTTGGTAATCACGCGATGGGCCAGCACCGCGGGGGCCAGCCGCTTGACGTCGTCGGTCACCACGAAGTCGCGCCCCTCGACCAGCGCTAGCGCCTGGGCGGCCCGATCCAGGCACAGCGCCCCGCGGGTGCTGGCGCCCACGTGCAGTTCGCTCGAGGCGCGGGTGGCGTCGACAATGTCGAGCAGGTAAGTCTGAATCGAGGGGTCCACCCGCACGTCGCGGACGGCCGCTTGCAGTTGCAAGATCTGTTCGATGGTAATCGCCGCGGCCAGTTCCTCGACCGGCTCTCCCTCGCGGTGGCTGGTGAGCACTTGCGCCTCGTCCTCGCGGCTGGGATAGCCGATCGACACCCGCAGCAGGAAGCGGTCCAACTGGCTTTCCGGCAGCGGATAGGTGCCCTCGAACTCGAATGGATTTTGCGTGGCGATCACCATGAACGGCCGCGGCAGCGGATAGGTGGTGCCGTCGATCGAAACCTGGCTATCGCTCATCGCCTCCAACAGGGCGCTTTGCGTCCGCGGCGTGGTGCGGTTGATCTCGTCGGCCAGCACAATGTTCGCGAAGATCGGCCCCCGCGAAAACACGAACTCGCTGGTCTGCGAGTTGAACGTGTTGCCCCCCAGGATGTCGCTGGGGAGCAGGTCGGGCGTGAACTGCACGCGGCGGAACTCGCCGCCGACGCTGCGGGCAAGGGCCTTGCCGACTAAGGTCTTGCCGACGCCCGGCACGTCTTCCAGCAGCACGTGCTCGCCGGCCAACAGGGCCACGACGCACAGGCGCACCACCTCGGGCTTGCCGAGCACCACGCGGCACATGTTGGCTTCCAGGTCTTCAACGAGCGAGCGAATCTCGGTGGCCATCGCGGGGGCGCGGTCCTTGTACGGGCTGACACGCGCCCCCGGAGGAGTCTGGCCGCGGCGCGATTGCTGTTCCGGTTGAGTTGCCTGCGAGACCGCGACAGGGGCCGGCCGCCGCGCACGCCTCACCCGTTTATCCTATCCGCAACCGCCGCCGAGGGCCAGCGATTGCCAACGTGAGGAGGAAAACGACCGCGGCAGCCCGCGGAAGCGAAAAATTCGAAATCCTAATATCGAAATCCTAAACAAATCATAATGTTCCAAAATCGAATGTCGGAAACTGTGGCG
>JBBDLY010000170.1:0-5764 GCA_040878585.1 Pirellulales bacterium | reverse complement strand
TCTCCGGTTGCTTCGAGCAGCTCTCCGACGGCGGCCACGTGCTGGCCGAAATCGGCCGCCTGCGACCGGGGCGGTCTTTTTGCCCGGCCGAAGATCGGCCATCGCGCGAAGCAGAAGATAATGCCCGCGGCGGCCAAATGCAGCAGAACGATATTCTGGGGCCAGACGGTGAATTGCTCTAGCCCGGTGGGGATTTTGGTGGACGGGTCGCGGTCGAGCACTTCCGGCCCGCCGGCGCCGCTTTCCAGGAACACCACCGTGCCGCCGGAACCACCGGCACCGCCGACGTTGTCAACGTCGTCGACCAGCTTGCCCGCCAGTTTGCGATGCTCGTGATTGACCAGCGGCAGATTGAGCAGAAACGATCCATTCACGATGAAGATTGCGTCGCTGTTCTCGGCCCAGTGCGGTTCCGCATAGCGGCTCACCAACGCGTCCCCCTCGCTGGAAAGCAACACTTCGTCGAGAAACACGGGGTTCGGCACAAGCCGATCGCGGATCACGATATCGACCTGGCTGGCGTCGACCCCCTGGGACCACGCGCCTTGCATGCTCGCGACCTGCCGGCCGGTCAGTGCGCCGTCCAGCTCGAACCAGTCGCACGTGTCGCGGTTGCCGCCGCCGTGCATCGAACGGTCGCGAGCCTTGGCGGCGTTGAGCCGACGACGCATCTCCGCTTGCTGTTCGGCGGGCGCGCCGGGAATGACCTTTTCCCAATAGGTCACTGCCGCATCGTAATCGCGGCCGATGTAGATCAACTTGCGGTTCGGCTCGCTCCACAACCAATCGTCGAACCACTCGATCACCTCGTCGCTGGGCGGATGGCGGTCGTTGGGCGCCCAGACAATGGTGTCGGCCGACTCCTGCACGGTTGGCGTGAGGTACCGGCGACCGATCACGGTGTGCCCCTGTTGCGTGAACAACTCGGCCAGCACGGCCGTCCCATTGACGCTGTTGCCCCCGATCACCCCGGAGCTTTTGCCGTAGACGGCGTCCAAGTCTTCGTCGCGTCCGCAACCGGCGAGAAGCACCAGCAACACCAACGGCAGCGCGAGTCCCCGATTAAGCGGACCAGCAATCCTTCTCCCCCGGGGAGAAGGTGACCGAAGGCCGGATGAGGCCGCGACGCCGCTCCGTGCGGCAGCGACCGCCATCAGCCGCACCGCACTAGCGGCCGGTTGAAGGCGGAGACGATTGTTGCGGATGGAGAATGCAACGCGGCACAAACCGGGGGCTAGCGCCCTGCGGCTGATATACCACTCGCTGGATGCGCCTTCGCGCGGCGGCGACTCCTGCTGCGCGGCGGCCGTTCCCCAGCGGGAAAAGTTCAGGCGGCGCGTTTTGAGTTTTCGATACATCATTTCATTGTCCCAGGGCTTCTAGCGTGTGCCAGGGCAGTTGGAACAGGAGGAAACGAAGAAAACAGAGAAATGCATACTCTGTTGACTCCGATCGCTCTGTTGCCTGAAAGTGTCGATTGAAATAGCGAAATGAATGCGCGGCCGCGTACAATCCGGCGTTGATGTAAGATGCAAGCGGAAGCAACTAACCAAACCAGGACAAAATATACAGAACACGCTACACCATTCTCAGGTTTCGAGCGTAACTTCGATTACTTTAACTGAGTAAACTAAGGGAAAAGGAGACAACGGAGCATCCTGTCCTTTGTTCTCTCCGTTCCCTTCTGTTCATCATTCTTGTCACATTCGTTGTCACCCTTAAAGCCCTGTCTTATTGTCCCGCCGCCGCCGGCAGTTTGGTCCAGCGGTGAAAATCGTCCAGCCGGTTCCAGGCGAACTCGAACTGCGCGCGCGACAGTGCCCGCTTGCCGAAGAACGCATCCTCGAACAGGATCATCGAGTTTTCCAGCAGGTGTCGCAACTCCGTCTGCCCGCCGAGTTCGCGCAAATACTGGCGATTGGTCTTGCCGCGGGCCAGGCGGATGTAGTGTTTCAGGTCGAGCTGCACCAGGTAGTAGCTGTACAAGTAGACGATCGCCTCGCTGTATTGCGCCTGTTCGTAAAAATAGCGGGCTTCGTCGAGCAGGTTGCCGCGGGGGCGCCGGATGTCGACCGGCAGCGCCTCGACGCGATCGATTTCCGCCTGCGGATCAAAATCGGTCACGTCGTCGGTCATGCTAATCCGGCGACGGTCTCGCCAGTAGTAGGCCCGCACCATCCAGTAGATGATGCCGGCCAGCACCAGAACCAGCAACGAGATGGCGGTCCACTTGATCAGCGTGCCGAAGCTGTAGAACAGGCTACCCAGCCAATCCCAGTTGCCCGAACTAGGCTGCGGCGGCGGGGGAGGCGTTCGGACGGCAACCCGCCGCAGGTCGTCCTGGGCGGAGTCGTACCAGTTGGCGCCCCACATCCCTTGCAGCGCCTCGCGTCCGCTTTCGACGGCCTCCTCGCCCGTTTGCGCGACGACGGCGGTAGCGGGCAACAGCCACAGAGCCAGCAGCAAGAGCCACAGTCGGTATTTCATGACAGCGCTCCCGCCATGCGAACGGCCTCGGCCCGCATCCGCAGTTCCACTTCCCAACCTTCGCGGCGAATCCGCAGATCGAGATAGCACAGAAACCGCGCCACGGTGGCAAAAAAGGCGGTCGACCAGACGGCCAGGTTCAAGAAGATCGCATAATGAAGCCGTCCCAGGTCGGGCAGGCTGGTCAGCCACACCTTGACGATGAACAGCGCGATCATCATCCCCATCACCTGCAGTGCGGCGATCATGGCAATGCCGATCCAGCGGACGAAGATATCGCCGACGTTGGAGCCGTGCAGCAGCTTGCTTCGCCGCCAGGTGGAAATGCCGTCGCGCTTGGCTCGCAGCGGGTTGCGTTCCAGCAGGATGATCTCGCTGAGATAGGCCCAGGAGGCATAAGGCAGAAAGCTGGTGATGACCGGCATCAGCAGGATGGTACGAATCACACCTTGATACAACAACAACTGCGGCAGGCTCTTCCAAAAGTCGCGGTGCAGCGCCCGCCAATCCGGCTTGGCCAGGAACAGCGTTTGTCCCAGGTAGAGCGTGGTCAGGGCGCCGGCGATCGGCATTTCCAACAGCACCAGCGCCAGCGTCCAGAAGGTGTACAGCAGGTACCAATCTTCGGCTTCGTAATAGCTGGGGAAATTTAACAGCCAGGCGTTCACCAGCGCAAACGGCAACACCCCCAGGCAGAAGGCGGCCAGCAAATGCATGGCGTGCGCGCGAATCAAATGCAGCGCCAAGTCGAGGATCTCCAACAATCCCCGCTCGCGAATCACCATGTTGGTCTTGTCTAGTTGCACGGCTACGAACTCTTTCGCTTAGAACAGCAATCAGCGGTCAGCGGACAAGCCCTCCGTGGACAATTCGTCCGCAGATTTCGCAGATAAGCACAGATGAAAGCACGAGAGATGCACACGCTTACTGACTTTCCTGCTTTCTTTCTTACTATCGTAGTTATCATCTGCGGACATCTGCGCCATCTGCGGACAGGCACGGATGGAAGCAGGAGCTTCTTCGTTCTTCTGTTAAAAACCCATTCTACGCGTTTGACATGCCTCCTACACTATCACCGAAAGGACTGTGATAGCCGGTGTCGGCGGCCTGTTCTTGCCGCGGCCAGCCGAGCATCACGATGTAGAACACCAGCATCGCGGTGGAGATCGCGGCCACCAGCACCTTGATTCCGTACGGCAGCGCCGAGGGAGAAATGAACCCTTCGATGCCGGCCGCCAGAAAGAACAGAATGATGGCGGCCCCCATCGTCGGCATCGCCTGCTTGCCGGCCTGAAACAGCGACTCGCCGCGGGACAAGCCGTTGGTCTCGATCAGCGAAAAACCGAGCCGCATGCCGGCCGCCGCGGAAAAGACAATGGCCGTCAACTCGAACGGACCATGCGCGGTGACGAACTGGAAGAAGTGTTCGCCCGTCGGATTCCCTTCGCGATACAGCCGCAGCATCACCCCAAAGGCCGCTCCCAGGAAGGCCGCGTTGAACACTACCGCGAATAATCCCCCCACGCCGAACACCATGCCGGCCGCGAAACATTTCAGGCCGATGCCCGTGTTGTGAAAGATGTAGTACCCCGCCATGTACAAATCGACCTCGATGCCGCGCCCCCCCAGTGGTTCGGCGAAGCTGTCTTCCATCTGCAGGATCACGTCCTCGGTCAGCACCCGCTCGGCATAACCGGGCACGGGGGGCGCCTGGCCTGGCAGGGAAAATTCGGCGGCCAGGATCATCGAGAAGATGAACATACCCCAGAACAGAGTCGCCGCCAGCCAGAGCGTTTTGTCGGCCAGCAGTCGCGGCGGCACGCTGTAGAGCAGTTCCTGCTTCCACCACTGAAAATTGAAGCGGCGGCTGCGGTAGAGTTGGCTGTGCGCCCGGGCGACCAACTTGTGCAGATAGGCCACCGTGTTGGGCGGCAGTTGATAGCTTTCGGCCAATGCTAGATCGGCGCAGACGGAACGATACAGCCCGGCGAACCGCACGATCATCCGCGGATCGCGCCGCCGCCGCGAAGTTTCCATTTGCGCGCAGAGTTCGTCCAACTGTCGCCAGTTGTCGCGCCGCGACTCGACCAGTTTGGCGACTTTCATCGATCGGCTCCCAGGGAATCAAGCGTCCGCCTGACGCAACAGCAACGGACGGAGAGAACGCAGCAAGGCCGCCGATCGTTCCATCGTTGCATGTTGGCATCGAAACAGACCATGCGACGTAAGTTGCTCATTTCATTCTCATGCTTATCGATTATCCGCGGCTGGCGAGCCATTGTTGTAAATCGGCGTCTTGGTCTTGGGTGACGATCTCCGCCACTTCATAGACCGGTTCGCCGCCGGCGGGGCTGAGAGCGGCGATGGCTTGCGTCGGCTGCGGGGTGGGCGTCCGTCGCTGGGCGAAGGGGGAATGCAGCACGTCGGTGCTTTCCAGGGCCGATTGCTCCGCGATGAACGCCCGGTAGTACAAAGCGCAGAGAATCAAATCGTGGCTGGTACCGGCCGGCAGGTTGAACTTCCGTCGCAACGGCTCGCCCAGGTGCTTGGCGATATCGGCCCGGCGGCCCGGCGGAAAGTACCGCCGCCGCTCGACATAGCTGGAGAGCGCCTTGCCCAACGACTTGGTCACGTCGAATCCAATCGGCAGCGAGGCCGCTAAGCGGATCACTTCTGGCTCATCCACCCGCGCAACGCCGTACACGGCCGCCCGCTCTTCGACGATCACCAGCGTGCCGGAGACCACGTCGCCGACGCGCTGGTAGCGGGGACTGAGCATGGCGGAGAACAGGCCCACCTGATACGTCATCACGAGAACGTAATGGGCGTCGGTCAGGCCGAACAGCAAAGTGATCGGGGCCAAGGGAAAGGCGTCGACAAACCGCAGCAGATTTCGCAACACGGCTTGCAGTCCGGTAATGGGCGAGCCGTCGACCGAGACGACGCGAATGCCCATCAGCCGCTTGCCGGGCGTTTGGCCGTTCCAGTACGCCTCGAACAATCCGCCGTAGAAGAAACTAAACACAAACACCAGAACCAGCGCCACCATGATCAGCAGACCGGTGGCCCAGCCCAGCGAGGAGAGCCAGCCGGCAACCCCCGCGATGAGCGCCGCGACAGTCAACACGAAGATCACGACCGCGCGAATGAGGAAATCGAACAGGTAAGCGGGCAAGCGGCGAAACGGTCCGGCGATGCGGTACTCGAAACCGATGTTCTCCGGCGTGACCACCTGGTAGGTCGTATCAAGTTGTGCCAGCCGGTCGGCCATGTGGAT
>JBBDLY010000169.1:3988-5777 GCA_040878585.1 Pirellulales bacterium | reverse complement strand
GCTTAGGGACCGAAAACCATGTCCCCGGTCAAGCGGATCGGCTAGACTATAAGGCACGTTCCCATCTTCACCGTCAGCGAGGCACGCGCCATGGATAACGAAGCAGCACTGGTCGCGGCGATCCGCGAAAAGGACCAATCGGCCCTGGTCGAGTTGATCGAGTTGAAGCGGCCACAGTTGACGGCGTTCGTCGAGCGATTGCTCGGCACCAAGCTGCGCCGCAAGATCGAGGCCGAGGATATTATCCAGGAAGTCAGCGTGGCGGCCGTGCAAGGACTCGACGGCATGGACCTGGCCGAACGCGATCCGTTCAGTTGGCTCTGCCAATTGGCCGAGCGGCGGATCATCGACGCTCACCGACACTTCTTCGGCGCGCAGAAACGCGACGCCGGACGCGAGATCGGCCTCGGTTCGCCCGGCGGCGGCACGCAGCAAGCCGGCCTGATCAACATGCTGGTCGTCAGCATGACCACCCCCAGCCAGGCCTTCTCGCGTGACCAACGCGAGTTCCGCCTGCACTCGGCCATCAATCAGCTTCCAGAGGAACATCAAAAAGCCTTGCGCATGCGGTACGTCGAGAACCTGCCCACCAAGCAGATCGCCGAAAAACTCGGCAAGGCCGACGGCGCCGTCCGCGTGATGCTCACCCGCTGCCTAAAGAAGCTGGAAGAACTGCTAACGGAGGAGGACCAGTAGGAGAGCGTCAGCGCCGCACCCCTTCTCCCCGAGGGAGAAGGTGGCCTTTAGGCCGGATGAGGGCGAAGCGGAGTTTGCGTGGTCCCCTGGTACCGGAGTCAAATTGAGATGTCGCGAAATGAAGCACAACAATCCGTTCAGCGTGCGAGGCAATTGAGAAAAGACTCGACGTTTCCGGAACGGCTGTTGTGGAGTCGGCTGCGCGGCTCAAGGCTCTGTGGGCTAAAGTTTAGGCGACAACATCCGATCGATCCCTATATCGTGGACTTTTATTGCCAAGAAGCATCGCTCGCAGTTGAACTTGACGGCGACAGCCACAATGACAGTGCGAAGCAAGACCAACGGCGAACTGAATTTCTTGAGGGCCGCGGCCTAAGGATTTTGCGATTTCTCAATGACGACGTGTTGCGGGATATCGACTCGGCGTTAACAGCCATTCTTATTGCGTGCAACCGCGACCCCGAAACAGGCGCCAAGAAGTAAACCCTTCTCCCCGAGGGAGAAGGTGGCTGCGCAGCAGACGGATGAGGGCGCGCCGCTAGCCAGCGTTGCCATCGAACTCGCTTGAAGGGTCGACGCGGATTGGCACCGTCGCCCTCATCCGGCCTTCGGCCACCTTCTCCCCGAGGGAGAAGGGTTGATCGCTGCGCGATTACTTTTCAATCGCAGCGCGCAACTTCTCCGCCACTTCTCCAATCGGAACTTGCTGTGCCTCGCCGGTGGCGAGGTTCTTCAACTGCACTTCGCCCGCGTCGAACTCGCGCGAGCCGGCCACGATCGCATACCGAAAACCCTTCTTGTCGGCGTAGCTGAGTTGCTTGCCGAGCTTTTTCGCTTCCGGATAAACTTCCACGCCGATGCCGGCGGCCCGCAGTTGGGCGGCCAGGCGGAGATAGTCGTGCAGGCGGTCTTCAGCGAAGTAGGCCAAAAAGACCGGCGCGGGCGTGGCGATTTTTTCAATCATCTGCAACTCTTCCATCGCCGCCAGCAGGCGATCGAGTCCCAGCGAGGCGCCAATGCCCGGCAGTTGCTGCTTGGTATAGAGTTCAGCCAGGTTGTCGTAGCGGCCTCCGCTGCAGATGCTGCCGATGCC